>JAFAKL010000503.1 GCA_019235445.1 Verrucomicrobiota bacterium
ACGCAGGCTCAAAATATCCGGGTCAACCGCGCCCCAGGGCGCTATACAGCACTTGGGTTTCGGCCTTTCGTTTGAGACCGGCAAGTGTCAGTGGAGTTATATTTTTGACGAAAAAGCTATCGGCCGCCAGAAGTTCAAGAACTCGTCCGAACAACGGCAATTTGGCCTCGAAATCGTGGTTAATTGTAACGCGAACCAGATCCCCCAGAAGCTCTTCGAATTCCCAGGTGGCTCTCATGCCTCGGACAGCGTTCAGGGTCGAACTTACATAGTGAAAATGGAGTTCCGCGTTCTCTGGCTCAATTCGGAATTCACAAACGGATTTGATGGTGATACCGCCATGGCTGCATGCCATCTTAACAAGTCCTCCTGAGGGAGACTGCCGGATGTAACGATTGTACCGGTAATGCGACAGGTACTCCGGCCAGCGGGGAAGGTTTGAGGCCACGGAAAAGACTTTTGTCAAGGGCGCTCGTACCACGATGTCATTGGTCTTGTGCACGCTCATATCGATTTATACAAGATAGTATGTGGCTTCGCCTGGCTGTGCGCCCCCCTCTTTGCTCAGGAGCCTGCAAGCATGGCGGACGGCGTTCAGCGTGGCAGAATAGACCTCTTCTTTTTCGGGATAGATCCAGTCTGCCGGAAGCCACTTCTGGAAATCAAGATTTCTCAATAGTTTCGCCAGATTCGGACGGACGCCGGCGAGCAGCACGGTGATTCCGCGCGTCTGTGATTCGCGTAAAAACCGCTCCAGGTGCTCGGCTGCCACGACGTCCGGATTGCGTATTCGCCGCAATCGCAGTACTACGTATCTAATGTTTTCGCGCAGCGTTTCCAGTCGGATCCGGTCGAAGCATTGATCGAGTTCGGGTCCGGCGCCGAAGAATAATTCCCCTTCGAAGTCGTAGATGGCGAGCTCGGCAGACCGGGATTCCTCTGGCAACCGCTCCCGGACAACTCTTTCGGGAGTGATGATAAGCTCGCGCATGTCCAGTTTTGACACTCGCGGCACAAACAACAGCAGCGAAATGGCTACACCGATCAAAATAGAATGTTCAACGCTGATAAAGATGGCTGCGAAAGCCGTAACAAAGACCAGGATAGCGTCGAAACGGGTCGCCCGGATGGCGTAGCCAAGTCGCTTCCAGTCGATCAAACGGTAAGCGGTGATAAATAGAAGACCGGCGAGAGCGGATTTTGGAATGTAACGGGCGTAAGGTCCCAGCGCGAGAACCGCGATGCCAACGATCAGTGCGGAGTAGATCCCGGACATCCGCGTGAGGGCACCCGATTGATAGTTGATAGCGGAGCGCGTAAGAGAACCGGAACCAGGCAGAGACTGAAAGAAGCCGCCCACAACGTTTCCGATTCCCTCGGCGAGGCATTGGCGATTGTAGTCCAGTGACTGCCGCGTGTGGGTTGCGATCGACTTCGCGACTGCGAGCGCCTCCAGCAGACCGAGAAAGGAGATCGCCACGGCAGTTCCAAGGAGGTTGGTCACCCATTCGAATTTGATCTCGGCGATATGGAATCCGGGCAAAGCCGCAGGGACAGTGCCGACCACCGAAACGATCGATTTGCCATCGGCTCTCGGAATAGACCATCCGAAATACGCCGCCACGGCTGCCGCAACGATCAGCGCCACGAGCATGTCCATCTGAGGGAGCTTGTACTTATCGATTAATTTTCGCAGAAGCAAAGCAGCGAGCAGTGTCGAGAGCCCAAGGCCAATCGCGTAGAGGTTATACGGGCCACTCTGGGTCAACGTTTGCCAAAGTCCTGCCAGGACCGAATGATCGTCACCTTTTGCCTTCGACACACCGAGAAAGTTTCCAATTTGGCCGATGGCAATCAACAGACCTGCGCCTGCCATGAATCCGAGTACGACAGACTCCGAGATGTAGCGGGTCAAGTCGCCAAGCTTGAATACTGCGATCAGGATCTGGACAATACCCACCATCACTCCAAGGAGAAACATCGCTTCATAGGCGTCGAAGCGCGAATCGAAGCTGCTCAGTGCGCTGAAGACGACGAGTGAGATTGCGTTCGTGGGTCCATTGATCAGGTGAGACGAAGAACCAAACACCGATGCAACAAATGTTATAACGATGGCGGAATAGAGCCCGAAGCGGGGGTCAACGCCCGCAATGAGGGCATAGGCCATCGCTTGTGGAATGGCGATTGCAGCCACCGTTGCACCGGCAACTAGATCGCGCCGGGCCAGATCCCAATTGTATTTGAATGAAACGAATGAGCTCATTTTGTTGCACCGGAGAAAAATGTTGAGTAGATACCGTTTTCGCTGAAGAACTTCGTCTGGGCATCCCCCCAATCCTTCGCTAGCGTGGAAACTGGGAAAAGTGCTATGTTTGGCAGACGGGTCCGATACTTTTGTAGGATCGCGCTATCGATTGGCCGGTAGCCTTGTTTGGCGAAGATTTCCTGGGCGGTATCACTGAACAAATATTCAAGATAGGCTTTTGCCGCAGCCTCGGAGTTGTGCTTCCGCACGTTCGCATCGATCCAGGCAACACTAGGCTCAGCCAGAATGCTGACCGGCGGGTAGACGATTTGGAGCTCCCCTTTGGATTCTGCGACTTCGCGGAGCGCTTCATTTTCCCAGGTCAAATGCACGTCTCCCTCTTTTCCCAGGGCAAACGTCGTCGAGGAATCGCGCGCCCCCTGACCCAGTATCGGCACGTGCTCATAGAGATTTCTTACGAACGCTAGCGCTTCAGTCTCAGTGCCTCCCCGATAGATGACCGAACCCCATGCGGCCAGAAAGCTTAGTTTTCCGTTCCCGGACGTCCCAGGATCCGGCGTGATCACGGTGACGTCCGATTGGACGAGATCTTTCCAGTCTTTAATCTGTTTGGGGTTCGGTTTGCGTACGACAAAGACAATCGTGGAGGAATAAGGTTGTGAGTTGTGCGGAAGGCGATTACGCCACTGGCCGGCGATTAATCCGAATTTCGCCAATGTTTCAACGTCAGACGGGAGCGCGAGCGTCACCACATCGGCGGGTACGCCGGCAATCACGGATTTAACCTGACGAGATGAGCCGCCGTGGGATTGCTCAACGCTGACCCGGTGGCCGGTGTCAGCTTCATACTTCGCGACAAATCTCGGATTGATTTCTTTATAGACCTCGCGTGTAGGATCGTAAGAGACGTTCAGAAGCCTCCCGTCTTCATCACGATGATAGTTTTTGAAGGCGATTGCACCAATTGCCAGTGCGGCCAGAGTGAGTCCGAGAACGTTCAAGGAGTTATTTGCATTCATACTGGCGGCTCCGGTGGATTAAGCGGGACGGGCGCTGGTGCCGGAACCGATTTGCACGCCTTCGGTCAATGGATGGAACAGGAAAATAGAATAAGTGATCCGTGTTAACATGCCAAATGGATAAGAGTTACCTAGTCTATTGCGCCAGTAGGAATTCGCGAGATGTTTCTGCGAAGCAACTCTAACCTGGGAGAGCGGCTCGTTCGGAAGTAGGTGTCCAAGGAGTTTTCAACCCCCGGATACATTCGATAAAAGGCGATCCTTTTCGGCTTGAGCTTCCGCGACTTTGCGAAGCGGCAGTAACCCATTCAAGAGAGCGAATACAGCGCCGATCTGGTTGAAAACCATGGAGTGCATCACCCCGAATCCTGCGGCGAAAGCTCCCGTCATGCAGAGAATATTGGGTACGAGAATTATGCCCCAGCTGCGGTCCACATTGTGCTGGAGATCCCGCGAAATATCCCGCAGCTGTACCAGCTTTGACAGACTCTCCTCCATGAACACGACCTGGGCCGTATCTGTCGCAATTGTCGACGCCCCACGAAGCGAAATGGAAACATTAGCCTTTTTCAAAGCAATCGAGTCATTGATGCCATCACCGACAAAGCAGACGATTCGTCCCTCCTTTTGCAGAAGCTCGACGTATTTGGCCTTATCCTGAGGCAGGACTTCGGCGAAATACCGGTCCATGCCAAGCTTCTCTGCCAAAGCGCGCGTCGGCCGGTCATGGTCTCCGGATATGATAGCGAGGTGCTTCACCCCTCGCTCCCGGAGACCGTCGATCACGTCCTGGACCTCCGGCCGATGCGAGGCACGCATTTCGATGGCTCCTCCCAGTTCGCCGTTGACTCCGACCATGATCAGGGAATTTCCAGCATCGTGAACCGTCTCGAGTTCTCTTTGCAGGGCATCCGGCAGCGAAATTCCCTCGTGTTTCATGAATCGCGCGCTACCGACCCGGACCGTGCGACCCGCCACGCTGACAGTAATACCGTAACCGACATGGTATTTGGATTCGTCTGTCGCTGGCAGCGGAACCCCCAGCGACTCGAACCGTGACAGGATCGCCCTTGCGATCGGATGACTGAACTTATTTTCGGCGGCGGCGGCCCATTGAAGGATCTGCTCTTCCGAGTAGGAGCTGAAGGCGAGAATTCGACCGACTTCCGGTCGTTCACGAGTAAGCGTTCCGGTCTTATCAAAAAGAAACGTATCGACCTTTCTCAGCAACTCGAGCGCTCTTCCATCTTTCACCAGAATCCCATGTTGGGCGCACAGTGTAAGAGAGGTAAGCATTCCAAGGGGAGCAGCCATTCGAATACCTGTTCCAAGGTCACAGTTGATGATAGCTGTAGCACCGTTCAAGCCAATCGTTCCGAGCCCGAGCCCGGCCAGGGCAAGGGTGGGAACGACAGCTTTATCAGCCAGCTCTTCGCCGTGTGATTGGGAACGAAGTTTATAGCCGGCGGTATCGTTGAGTATCCTCGCAAGCTTCGCGGAGGTCGTTTCGCTTCCCGTGCTCCTCACCGCAACGTGGATTTTGCCAGCCAGCATGATAGTCGCAGCAAAGACTTTGTCCCCCACGGCCTTTTCCGCGGGGGCCGATTCACCTGTCAGGGCGTGCTGGTCAATCATAGCGATCCCGTCGACGATTTCACCGTCTACTGGGATCGTTTCACCGGTGTGCACAATGATCACGTCGCCAAGCCGCAGCTTCTCAAGCGGTGTCTCGATTTCAACTCCATCCCGGTATAGCCAGACAAATCGCGGCTGCTTACCGAAGACGTTCAAAAGCATCTTCTTTGAGTCATCTTCGGTTTTCTTGACAAGTTTCCGACCGAAGCTGAGGCACCACGCGAGAACCGAACCGGCGAAGATCTGCCCAGTAGCCAGACAGGTCAATGCAACGATCGCGTCGAGCACGTCAACGCCCAGGCGTTTTTCTTTGAAAACGACTTTATGCGCGTTCTTGAAGCTTGGGATTACTGAATAGAAGAATACTGCGGCGCTCACCGGAAAGAAGAGGGGGACAAGGAATTCGGTGGCTGCGGCAAGGCCGAGTGATGTGCTTGCGAGCGGCAGATCCAAATCAGCAGGCGTTTTCGCCGGAGTTTCTGATTTGTGAAGAACGTCGTCCAGGATCTCAAGGAGCTGGAGTGGCTGAATCTGACGGCGATTGTAATATATAACGACGCTACCCGTCAGATCGTTGGTCTGATAACGATCGACACCGGTTACGCTCATCAGCTCGCGTTCCACCGCCTGGCAGAGCTCGGATCTGCGGCTCAAAAGTTCGTTCTGAAAGCGGATTCGTCCTGCAGTAGCATGTTTGATCGCCCACGTTGTCAGCTTCCTCCCATGCCGGTAGACGTGGAGTGCCTTCTGACCCGTTGTTTGTGCCACCAGCGGTAAATTGAACGAAACGGCTTGCGCTGCCGGTTGGCTGCTATCGGAGAACAGGCTGGATATCTTCTTGATGATTTCCCTGAAACTTGAATCGGATCCGCGAAGCCGGATTTCCGCTCGCTGCTTCTTCCCGTCGAGGTGCACGGATTGAACCTCCGCAACCAGAAATGTGCGCTCAATAAACCGGTGCGTGAATCTGTTCCAGGGAGCAGAGAAAAGAGTCGGGCTGTGGATCTGAACCCGGTTCGAAACGGGAAACGAAACTGTAATATCGTTGGCTTTGCGTGCCGCGTGAACTGCTGCTGGCTGGTTTCCATTCAGGGAAACGATTTGCGCCCCATTGCGATCTCTGGGACGTTTTTCCAAGTCCGCAGGGTGCCTCTGAAGCATCGCGTCGCTCAAGGAGCGTCGAGGCACGGAAACCGTATTCATCTCGATTGTTACTCCCTGGAAGTGCGGACTGGAGCCGTGACTCGGTCGCTTCCCTCTCGAGAAGGATCAACCGGCTGTGTCCGCGGCCTGCTGCTTTTGGGCACAGAGCGTGCCTGGGGGACCGATTTTTTTGCCGATGATTCTGCCGCTCTTACGTTAGCGCTTCTTTCCGCCAAGCGGTCTTGAAAGGCTTCGGCGTGTTCCGACACAAATCGGGCAACGACACTGTAAACGTCTCCGATTCTTCCTCGGCCGACGGCGACCGCGGATGCAACGCCGGGGCGCAGTTTTGGCCAGCGGGCATCGATCGACGTCCG
>JAFAKL010000507.1 GCA_019235445.1 Verrucomicrobiota bacterium
CATGCCATGGAATGGGTACAACTTTGAAGACGCCATTCTGATCTCCGAGAAGGTAGTCAAAGAGGACACTTACACCTCAATCCACATTGACGAATTCGAGATTGGCGCCCGTGATACAAAGCTCGGCCCGGAAGAAATTACTCGTGATATACCGAACGTTAGCGAGGAGGCTCTCAGAAACCTCGGTCCCGATGGCGTCATTCGGGTGGGCGCCGAAGTTAAGCCGGGCGATATCCTGGTCGGCAAAATCACGCCCAAGAGCGAAACCGAGCTTGCGCCGGAAGAACGATTGCTGCGAGCAATTTTCGGCGAGAAGGCTGCAGATGTGAAGGATACTTCCCTCACTGTTCCTTCCGGTACTTACGGCATCGTCATGGATGTGAAAGTCTCCTCCCGCAAGGAGGTGGCCAAACAGAAATTGACTCCTGCCGAAACAAAAAGGCAGGCCAAGCAGATCGGTGAAGATTATAAGAAGAAAAAAGACGAGTTGCACGAAGAGCTGACCGAAGCGCTCTCCAACATCCTTCTCGGCGAAAAAATTCCGCTGGATGTGGTGAACGCCGAGACGGGTGAGATCATCATCCCGGCCAACCGCAAGATCACCAAAACGCTCTTGCGAAAGCTCGCGGGGGTTTACGACCACGTAGATATCGATCCGAGCCCGATTCGAAATAAGATCCGGGATATCATCAGCTCGTTCGAACACAAATTCGCAGAATTGGACCTCGAAAAAGAACGCTCGCTCGACCGCATTGAGAGCGGCGACGACATTGATCCTGGCATCATTAAACAGGTCAAGGTCTACATCGCCAGCAAACGGAAGTTGAGTGTCGGCGATAAGATGGCCGGCCGGCATGGAAATAAGGGAGTCGTCGCAAAGATCGTTCCGGAGGAAGACATGCCATTCCTGCACGACGGGACTCCGGTCGAGATCGTTTTGAACCCGCTGGGGGTGCCTAGTCGCATGAACGTGGGCCAAGTCCTTGAAACTCACCTTGGTGTGGCTGCCAAGGCACTCGGGTTCAAAGTTGCGACTCCGGTCTTTGACGGAATTGATGAGCCTGAGATCCGAAAATACCTGACCGAAGCAAAGAAAATCGACGGATTCACATGGGTGACCGAAACCGGAAAATCGACGCTTTACGATGGAAGGACCGGGGACGCGTTCGATCAAAATGTCGTGGTTGGATACATTTACATGTTAAAACTCGGCCATCTGGTGGCGGACAAAATCCACGCGCGCGCGGTGGGACCCTACTCGCTGGTGACGCAGCAGCCTTTGGGTGGCAAAGCTCAGTACGGCGGCCAGCGGTTCGGTGAAATGGAAGTTTGGGCGTTGGAAGCTTACGGAGCAGCCTATACACTGCAGGAGTTGCTGACCGTCAAATCAGATGACGTCCAGGGGCGCACTCGGATCTATGAGTCGATCGTGAAAGGAGACAATTCGTTGGAGGCGGGTACACCTGAATCATTCAACGTCTTGATCAAGGAAATGCAGAGCTTGGGGCTGGATGTGAAAGTCGGCGGCCGAACGCAGGTCTTCGGCGATTCGGCGCTCGACCCGGCTCCTGCAGCGGGATGAACAAACGAGGATCGAGAGTGGCAGGTCGGGTCGTTCCCGGCTTCACAGAATCGATCACGGCAAATCTCAATTTTATTCAGTCAACCACTTAACCGTGGAACCTATGAACGAAACGAATCTTCGCGAGATTTTTGGTGAGGAGCGCTCGGTCGGTTTTGACCAGGTGGCAATCAGCGTCGCATCGCCTGACGCGATACGCTCATGGAGCAAGGGCGAGGTAAAAAATCCGGAAACGATCAATTACAGGACGTTTAAGCCGGAAAAAGGGGGATTGTTCTGCGAACGGATATTTGGTCCGACCCGCGACTGGGAGTGTTCGTGCGGAAAGTACAAGCGGATCAAGCACAAAGGCGTCATCTGTGACCGGTGCGGTGTGGAAGTGACCTTGTCACGGGTTCGGCGCGAGCGCATGGGGCATATCGAGCTTGCAGTTCCGGTCTCGCATATCTGGTTCTACAAATGCATGCCGTCCCGTATTGGCCTGATGCTGGACATGAGTTCCCGGCAGTTAGAGAGAGTCATTTATTACGAGGATTATATCGTCATCGATCCTGGGCAGACCCAGTTGCAGAAGACGCAGTTGCTTAACGAGCAGGAGTACAGGGAAGCCCAGGAACAGTACGGCGATACCTTCGTCGCGGGCATGGGCGGTGAAGCGATTAAAATGCTGCTCTCGCAAATCGAACTTCGCACGTTGAATGCGGAACTCGAAGAGTCGATGAACAACACCAAGAGCAAGCAGATTCGCAAGAAGCTGGCCAAACGATTGAAGCTTGTTCAGGGATTCATGAATTCTCATTCCCGGCCGGAATGGATGATTCTGGATGTGTTGCCGGTGATCCCGCCCGATTTGCGGCCGCTCGTTCCGCTCGAGGGCGGCCGGTTTGCGACTTCCGATCTCAATGATCTTTATCGCAGAGTGATCAACCGAAATAACCGCCTGAAGAACCTTCTGCAGCTGAAAACCCCGGACGTCATCATCCGAAACGAGAAGAGAATGCTGCAGGAAGCAGTTGACGCCTTGTTCGATAATGGGCGGCATGGACGGGCTGTCACAGGGGCTGGAAATCGTCCCCTGAAGTCTTTGAGCGACATGCTCAAGGGCAAGGGTGGCCGATTCCGCCAGAATCTGTTGGGCAAGCGAGTGGATTATTCGGGCCGTTCCGTGATTGTTATCGGACCGGAATTAAAATTGCATCAATGCGGTTTGCCAAAGAAAATGGCGCTGGTCTTGTTTGAGCCGTTCATCATTCGGCGCCTCAAGGAGCTTGGTTATGTGCACACGGTCCGAAGTGCCAAAAAGATGATCGAACGTCAAACCCCGGAGGTTTGGGATATCCTGGAAGAAGTCACCAAAGGGCACCCGGTCCTGTTGAACCGCGCCCCGACGCTTCACCGGTTGTCCATCCAGGCGTTCGAACCGATGCTGATCGAAGGTGAGGCGATCCGCATTCACCCGTTGGTTTGTACGGCCTACAATGCCGATTTCGATGGGGATCAGATGGCGGTTCACGTTCCGCTTTCGGTGGAAGCACAGATGGAAGCCCGTCTATTAATGCTGGCGCCAAACAATATTTTCTCACCATCCAGCGGAAAACCGATTACAACCCCATCTCAGGATATCGTTCTGGGTTGTTATTACCTGACGCAAAATCCGCGGAAGACGGCGCAGGCAGGAGAACGTCTCAAATTATTCTCGGAACTCCCGGAAATCGAATTCGCGCTGGCCGAAAAGGCAGTCAAAATACACGAGAAAATCCGGCTCAAAAATCCGAATTTCGGTAAAAAGACGATTTATGGCAATTCCGAGGCCAGAGTGATCGAGACCACCGCGGGCCGGGTGATCTTCAACGGGATCTGGCCGGAAAATCTCGGTTTTTTCAATAAAGTCGCCGGGAAGAAACAATTGAGCGACATCATCTGGCGTACCTAC
This sequence comes from Verrucomicrobiota bacterium, assembly GCA_019235445.1. Taxonomy (GTDB): domain Bacteria; phylum Verrucomicrobiota; class Verrucomicrobiia; order Chthoniobacterales; family JAFAMB01; genus JAFAMB01. The sequence continues at coordinate 3,516 of JAFAKL010000507.1, forward strand.
CAGGTTTCTGGCCAACAGAAGACAGTTGAGACGCTCGATCGTCTCAAGGAACTGGGCTTCAGCTGGGCGACCCGCGCCGGGGTCTCGATCGGGATCACCGACATGATCATCCCCGATGAGAAAAAGACCGAGCTCGATAAGGCCTACAAGCAGATCGCTCTAGTCGAAAAGCAATACCGCAGCGGTATCATCACTGACGGGGAGCGTTACAATAAGATCATCGATATCTGGACGCATGCCGGAGAAGAAATCTCAAACGTGATGTTCCGAACGCTGGAGCATAACGAAGGACGGCGGGATTTGAATCCGGTCTTTTTGATGCAGGACTCGGGCGCTCGACGCAACCGGCAACAGGTCAAGCAGCTGGCGGGGATGCGCGGATTGATGGCCAAACCGTCGGGAGAAATCATCGAACGTCCGATCACCTCGAACTTTCGTGAGGGTCTGTCGGTGCTGGAGTATTTCATCTCGACGCATGGCGCGCGCAAAGGTCTTGCCGATACGGCATTGAAAACGGCAGATTCGGGGTATCTGACTCGAAAACTGGTCGATGCGGCACAGGACGTCATTATTGTCGAGCCGGATTGTGGAACAGGTAACGGAATCCTTGTCCGGCCAATTTACGAAGGGGACGATGAAGTGGTTGACCTGGCCACTCGAATCGTCGGCCGTGTGAGTTGCGAGACGATCGGTAATCCGGTGACCAAAGAAACAATTATCAAGGCGAACCAATTGATCGAAGAAGGTCAGGCCAGCGCCCTGATGAAAATCGGGGTCGAGCAACTGAAGATACGGTCGGTCCTCACCTGTGAGTCGAAGCGGGGTGTTTGCGCCCAATGTTATGGACGGAATCTTGCCACCGGGCGAATGGTAAAGCTCGGCGAAGCAGTCGGGATTATCGCCGCCCAAAGCATCGGGGAGCCGGGTACTCAGCTGACCATGCGTACCTTCCACATCGGTGGAACTGCTACTCAGTTGTTCAAGCAGCCAATCATTAAAGCCAAGAATGACGGAAACGTCCACTTCAATGATCTTCGGGTTGTTCAATCGGTGGACGGTAACTTCATCGTGCTGAATAAAAACGGTTCAGTCTCGGTGCATGCCAAGGACGGAAGGGAATACGAACGCTACAACGTCGTGATCGGTTCCGTCATCTCCGTCGCTGACGGTGCCTTAGTAAAGAAAAGCGACACTTTCGTCCAGTGGGATCCCTATAATGTGCCCATCTTGACCGAAAGGACCGGTCGGGTGGAATTCCGGGATATGATTCCCGGCGTGACGGTGAAACGGGAGATCGACGAGGCAACGGGGGTGATGGGCACGGTCGTGATCGAGCACAAAGAGGATTTGCATCCGCAAATCGTCGTTATCGACGAGAAAGAAGAAGTTGTTGCCAGCTACTCGATACCAGCCGGCGCGCACGTCGTTGTGCCGGAACATAAGCGAGTCCAGGCCGGCACCTTGCTGGCCAAGACACCGCGAAAGATTGCCAAGACAAAGGATATCACGGGTGGGTTGCCCCGGGTTGCGGAATTGTTTGAGGCGCGGCGCCCTAAAGAGGCCGCCGAGATCGCCAAGATCGACGGGTTAGTCGAATTCGGCGGCACAGTCCGAGGGAAACGTCGATTGATCCTTAGAGATCCGGTTTCCGGTCAGGAAGAGGAACATCTCATCCCGTTGAACAAACACATGATCGTGTTCAAGGGCGACTTTGTTAAAAAGGGATCGCAGCTGACCGAAGGTCCGATCGTTCCGCACGAAATTCTTGATGTCTGCGGGCCGCAAGACCTTCAGGAACATCTCGTGAATGAGGTACAGGAGGTTTATCGGCTTCAGGGCGTCGAGATCAACGATAAACACATTGAGATTATCGTCCGGCAGATGCTGCGGAAGGTAAAGGTAACCGAACCAGGGGACACCGCCCTGCTTTGGGGCGATCAGGTGGATCGTCTTGAGTTCGAGAAGGAAAACCGTCGCGTCATTGAGCAAGGCGGTAAACCTGCAGAAGCTGTGCCAGTGCTCCTTGGCATCACCAAAGCTTCGCTTGAGACCGACAGCTTTATTTCAGCTGCCTCGTTCCAGGATACCACCCGGGTGTTGACCGAGGCGGCTACACTCGGCAAAATCGATTTCCTGCGCGGATTCAAGGAGAATGTGATCATGGGTCACCTGATCCCGGCGGGTACCGGATTCATGGGACACCGGAGCATTCGTACGCTGGAGACCGGTGAACCAATCGGGAAAGCGGTACCTGTTGAGGCGGAACCCGTAGCTGTCGGATAAAGAAGAAGGGCCGCGCTCCTGCGGCCCTTTTCCGAATTTCAAACCAAAGTTCACGTAAACTGGAAGTGACGATGGATCGCTCTCCTCGTCTGATTAGTGGAATGGGTGCCATCTGCGGGCTCTTCGGTTCGGCTTGCCTTTCTTTATGTCGATCGCAACCAAGACCGGAGATTCTGGGCAGACCGGGTTGATGTACGGTGTTCGGGTATCCAAGACGGACTCGCGAGTCGAAGCCTGTGGCACCGTGGATGAGCTGAACGCGGCGCTTGGGCTCGTACGTGCGACTGCTGGTGAAAGCCTCGTTCGAGAAGTTGTTTTATCTGTTCAGAAAGAGCTGATTATCCTGATGGGGGAATTAGCGGTCGCCGAGAACGATCGAGACCGCTATGCAAAAGCCGGTTATGGAACGGTCACCCCGGGCATGGTGGATCGTTTGACCGAGATCGTAAACGATCTGGAGAAAAATCATTCCATCGATTTTAAGGGCTGGGCCACCCCAGGTCATAACCTCAGCTCGGCCGCTTTGGATCTTGCTCGGACCGTTTGCCGAAGAGCGGAACGTCGTGTCGTGGCTCTCCGCGGGGAAGCGAATTATGTGAATGCGGAAAGCATTCGTTACCTTAACCGGCTTTCCGATATCCTCTGGTTATGCGCCCGGTACGTGGAGACGAAGGAGTAACGGCTCAAGTCAAAAAATGCCGGCGCCGCCTCAATCGAAAAACCGCTTGCGCGCTTTTGGACACTGCCGGATAGTCTTCGGCTCTACGCGGATATAACCCAAGAAAAAACGGCAGCTGTCATCGAACGAGATATGTCTTCAATGGAATTAATGACAGAACTCCTGGAGGCGGGAGTTCATTTTGGACACCAGACGAAGCGATGGAACCCGAAAATGAAGCCATTCATTTTCGAGCAGAGGAATTCGATCTACATTATTAATCTGGCCGAAACCGTAAAGCAGCTGCAGGTGGCAACAGATTTTCTCGCCAACGTAGCGAGACAGAACGGGAAGGTACTTTTCATTGGATGCAAAAAGCAAGCCCAGGAAGCTGTCAAGGAAGCGGCAGTGGCCTGCGGACAGTTCTACGTCAATCAACGATGGCTAGGGGGAACCTTAACAAATCTGACCACCATCCGGAAAAGCGTCGGCCGGTTAAGTTATCTCGAGCAAATCGAAAAGTCGCCAGAGTATTCCAAGATGGGAAAACAGGAGCTGTCAGCCTTGCGGCGTGAAGCAGAAAAGCTTCGGCGGAACCTGGAAGGCATCCGTAGCATGGACCGGCTTCCTGACGCGATGGTGATTATTGATACCTCCCGGGAATCGATCGCTGTCGCGGAAGCGCAACGGCTTAAGATCCCGACAGTCGCGATTGTGGACACTAATGCGGATCCGGACCAAGTAAGTTATCCGATCGCCGGAAACGACGACGCGATTCGAGCGATTCGAGTCATCCTTCAGAAACTGGTCGATGCCATCTACACCGCTTCTCATGAGGCGAACAAGGATGATACTGCCAATCTTGCAGCTGTCGCCGAGTAGACTGGCTCGCCTGAAATGCGTAGAGAGTTGCCCCGCTCGCCCCTCGCGAAAATCTCGCGAGCGCTTTGGCTTGTGAGCTTTTCGCGCTAAACTATTAAGCTTATGGCTGATGTTAACCCTACCCTCGTCAAACAATTGCGTGATAAGACCAACGCCGGCATGATGGATTGCAAGAAGGCGCTCCTGGAGTCTGATGGCGACCTGAACAAAGCCGA
>JAFAKL010000068.1 GCA_019235445.1 Verrucomicrobiota bacterium
ATCCGCAGGCGTTACCGCCAGGAAGAGGTGCTGGTAAGGCGACTCGACCTTACTGACATGCCGATGCCGCACGTTTCGCCGCTTGAGGAGCGAATGTGTTTCGTGCCCAGCGGTAATACCAATGGAGGACGACGTGCCAAAAAATTGGGTCAAAACCAAATGAGAACAGCCTGGTGAAGTTCTCCCGCCTGAAAGGCTCCCTGAAGAAATCAATGCGGGAGAGAAATTCCCGTGCGGTCATGATCCTAACCCCGTCCACAATCTCTTTGCGCCGGGCTGCCGGAAGGGCATTGAGTGCCTCCACGGTGCGAGGATCGTGCAGGACATGCTTCACGAACTCATGGGAGGATTCAGCGATCTGTTCCGGGGTCGAGGTCGTGCCGTAACTGCGATTGTAGACTCGCCAACTGAACAGAGCGCGATGGGCAAAACCGATCCGTCCGCTGATCCCACACTGCAAGAAGAGCAGGTTATCAATGTTCTGACCGCGTGCGAAGCCCTGGTACCCGCCGAACCGGCGCATCACTTCCGTTCGGCCCAGAACAGTTGCCAAATTGATGAAAATTTTCGGCGTAGGCCCCCACAACCAGGTTTTGACGAACTCGGGCCCGTCGAAAATCTCGCCCTCGGGCTTAGAAAATTCCTCAATCACCTCCCCGTTTTCGTCAATAGTCACGTTCGCGGGTACCACAAGGTTAACGCTACTGTGCCGCGTAGCCACCCCCACAACTTCAGAGACAAAATTCGGACTGACCAGGTCGTCGTCGCATAGAAGAATGAAAAACTCACCTCGCGCTGCCTCAAGGCATTGGGTAAAGTGCTCGTGGATCGGCACGGTCGTGTCATTGCGGCGAAATCGAGCGCGCCGGTCATTTTTGATGAGTTCGGCGGCTAAGGAGGGTGTCTCATCCCGTGAACCATTGTCAGAAACTAAAATATCCAGATTCGAGTAGTCCTGTGCCAGCACAGACGATAAGGTTTGGCGAAAATAGCCGGGGCGGTTAAGGGTCGCGACGGAAAGCGTGACAAGCGGATTCATCGGCAGGTTTTTACGTGCTGGAGGCAAACTCGATCCTTTTTAGCTTATTTCGCTGGCTCGCACGCTGAAGTACCTGCGAAATTAAGCAGTCGAGCGATCTGGATACCTGGGCCGACCCATATGTAGCACACACATAGGGCGCTGCGTTCCGTTCCCAGCGACCGGATTCAATGACTTGGTTCAGCGTGGCCCCGATCGTTTCAGGATCGTTATCGGGTAGATAGGTGAGGCCCTCCTCGACTTCTCTCTCCAGCGCGCCCATCGGTGTCGTGAGAACATGAGCACCTGCCGCCAGATACTCAATGATTTTGAAAGCAAACACGTTGCCGGGAGTCTGGCTTAAATCGTGCGGATTGATGCAGATCCTGGCCAGAGAGAGCAGACGCACGAATTCTGCTCTTTCCACCAAACCATGAAAAACGATGCTGCGGCTCTCTTCGGCCATTCGTTTCAAGACATCTGTCGTTTCACCGTACCCGGTGATATGCAGTTCCCAGTCCGGACGGGCCAAAATCTTCCACGCTTGCACCAGCTGTTCGATACCCTTCGATTTTCGATGGGTACCAGAGAACAAAACCCACTTTAGCTTTTGAGCATCCGACCGCTCGCTGGCCCGCACGATGTCATCCCCTACCACGCCGCGCAGCAAAAGCTTTGGAAGGTGAGACGATACCTGGGAAAGTAGGTGGGGAGAGACGGCAATGCATCCCGAAATGGTTTTCAGGGCTTTGCTGAACCTGCTGGAGTGCCCCTTGCTTCTGAAGCCCTTAATCGCCTCCCCTCCAACGTCGACAAAGACATCGTCTTCGTACTCCAGGATGACGGGAACGCCACAACGCCGGGCATAACTGGCGCACGCCAACTGAGCGTCTTTCATATTATAGATAATCACCACGTCATAGGGTGACGCGGTGTGCCGCTTTTTGAACTCTCGCATTGTGAAAAAACTTGACCAACGGCCATTTAAAAACCGAATCGGCAAAGCAGAAGAGTACCAGACCGGAATCTTCGAATCAAAAAGCTCAGGGTCGTGAAACGAGGGGTAAAATTGTAATCCCAATTGAACGACTTCGCCTTGGGAAATAACCTCTACTTCGTGGGACGCGACGCGAAGGAGCTTTGCGATCAACTCAATCTTGGTCGCGCCCGCCAAGCTTCGATTAATTATGATCGGTCTTCTTTTGACCAGGGTCGGGCCATGATACGGCGCGATATAGGCTATTCTCATCGTTGTGTACAAACATTATCGGTCCAAGCCCCAACTCCTTAAGTTAAGACCATTGAACCCCGCTCACAAGAAAATGGTTGCAATCACGTGGGATGTCGACGGCCGGGTGATCGGCTGTTGGTAAGCTAACCCAGGCTTGGTCCCTGTTAAGCGCCGGTGTGTCCGGAAAGACCGAGGACGAGGACGATTTCGGAACGAGTGCGGAGGAGGAGGCACACACAGGCGAGACGCCTGGGGTCACGCTCTTGCGTGACCCAAGCGAGACGCCGATGAGGCCCTGGAGGCCGAAATGTTGTTCTCGAGTTTCCCCGCCCGCATTCCGCAGGTGAGTCGTTACCCTTTCGGCCCGGACGGCTCAGTGGATAGCCCTGAGATCGGTCGGCGCGAGCGGCACCTGGGCAGAACCGAAATCGTATTCGTAAGCTCCAATATCCCACCCGTTTCCAGATGGCCGAATGATCGAGTTAATACTATCGTTATAGGTGCTGGCCAGCGCACTTCCGTTGTTTATGGCCGGCGAGCTTGACTGCACACTCAGACCATCGTCGTTCGGCGCCAGGTTCACTCCATAGCTTCCCGTATAACCCGTCGGAAGATTTGCCGTATTCTTGTACAACGGGTCGCTGCTGAAGGCAGTCGCTTCATAACCGCTCTTCAGATTGCTCGAATTATAACTGCGACCATTCGACGTCACCAAGGTTCCGCTGCTGCCATAAAAGACGTTGTTCGAATGAGATGTAATCTGACCCTGACTATCCGTCAACGCTATGCCGCCGTTGTAATAAACAATGTTGTTCTTAAACTCAAATGTGGTCACGGTGGCGCTGTTGCTGGAGATAAGGACGGGCGAGTTGTAAAAGCTGTTGTTGTAGATCAGCAAACTGAGTGTGTTGCCTAAATCGCTTCCGATGTAAAAGCCCCCATTAATCGTGCTGTTGTAGATTAAATTCCCGTACACCTTGACATCTTTTGGATCCGAACCGTTGTGCCCATCGTAAATCCGTATCCCTCCGTTCCTATTGTCTCCCGTCACGCTGTTGTACCGGATATGGATGTTGGTCGGCCCAAACCCATAATGGTTGGTTTCGTTGGAATTGACGAACACCATCGCCCCTTTTGTATTATGGACGTAATTGTATTCCACAAACGCATCGACCACGTAGCCTTTGACGAGGATTCCTGCCCCCGCCCCATAGTCTGGATCCTGGCCAGTGTTGTAGACCTCGCAATCGCGCACGGTAATATTCTTGATCCGGCAATCGGCATTCTCGTCTCCCGGATAAAGACAGAGTCCATCCCGGGAAGTATCGTGCACGATACAATTAAGGACTTCTACATTCTCGCAATAGCCTCCAGTACCTCCATGATTGCTAATGATCAGGCCGTATTCATACTGATTCAACGACGTCCTGCTCCAAGTGTTATGCACTTCGCAATCTTGTACTCGTTTGGTTGCCCCATTCTGCAGCCACCAATGAGCCCAGTTGATGTTGACGCCACTGGTAACCTGGCC
>JAFAKL010000130.1 GCA_019235445.1 Verrucomicrobiota bacterium
CGGCACTCGTCAGGCTAGCTAACGTTTCCGCGCTGCCAACCAATAGCCCGTTCATGTTTTGATATCCTCTGGCGGCCTTTTGGATACTGGCAAGGTTAACAATGCAGGCCGCCTGGTTAGCGCCGTTTTTCCAGGCCGTGATGCCGATAAACAGCACCCCCACCAGAAGCAGGATAACTGCGATCACCACGGATAGTTCGATCAGTGTGGTCCCGCGTTGGCGGGTCCGCATAATGTTATGTTTGAGTTGGTTCATTTTCGTCTTTTCTTGTTTTGGTTTTTGTTTGGTTCTGCAAATGGTCGGTCCTGAACCTGTTATCTCATTTGTTGAGAGTTCAGGGCCTATTTGTTCTCCAGGCCGGTGACCTGGTAGAATTGTTCATACACCTCCGGTATAATTTTTTCGCGCTCAGCAAAGCCTTCAGTTCCGCGTTCCATTTCCGGTTGCCGGGCCTGTTCAGGCGTTCCTCGACATCCTGGAATGCGCCCTCGGCGTATTTGCGGATGGCGTTGCGATCCTCAATCTCCTGAATCGCGAAATACTCGCAGCAAAGGACGTATTTCCCATTCACGTCCGGCATTAAGCCTTGCGATAAAATGAAGGAAGCAACGTCGGCGTACTGTTGAAGAATGCCGCGCGCCTGTTCCAGGTTGAACATCTGCCGCATGCGTCCCAACGTTTTCCCGGCCCCACGCGTATGCATGGTGGATAAGATAAAATGGCCTGTCTCTACGGCCTCCATCGCAGTGAGAGCTCATTTGCAGGTTACCGCCAGAGGCAGAATGTCTATCTATACGACATAACTTCGATCCAGTCGATTAATTATAGTAGTTATTGTGAACTTAATTTTTGCGCTGGATCCAATCGGCTTCTAATCGGGTTGCGTAGCCTTCCACCATCTGTTCAAGCTCCGTCACTCCGTATCCGCTCTTTTCCGCCAGTCGCCGGAGCCTGAGCTTCCGCAACTCCTGGACGTGCGCCGCATCTTCTATCGCCAGGTTCTCTGACATCCCTTCGATCACCAGCATGATCCGGCGCACTCCGACATTTTCCCATTGCAGCATTTGGGCGCGATCGTAACGCCTCTGGAACTCGCGCAGAATCTCGTCGTAGGTGAGATCGGGCGAATACCCATATTTAGTCAGGAAAGCCGTGCGGACGAGATGCGCGTCTGGGGTACCCATTGTCACGACCTTAATGATGCGGGTTTGGTCGAGCTCCAAAAAAAAGTTCCAGCTGTCTTTGGGGCGAAAGCCTGAACACAGGCGCCACGTCTATGAGAGGGAGCAAACGAAGTAGCCTGGCACGAAGGGACCAAACGAAAGCAGCCTGTCCCGGAGGGACCAAACGAAAGTAGCCTGGCACGAAGTGCCTGGAAACAAGAGAAAAGTGGACCCGTCCCGGAGGGACGGTTGATCTGCGCACTAGTCCCAGAAATATTTTTCGACGAAAGGCGAATGACACATTTGGAGCAGACCTTGATCAACCGTCCCTACGGGACTGGACGCGTTTTTTTTCTTTTTTCCACGCACTTCGTGCCTGGCCACCCTCGTTTAATCCCTCCGGGATAAATGCGTAACGGCCACATCCCTGCCGGTGGCGATAGCACTCGACTATTGCTATTTCGCGCCGTCGGCGCTCTAGATCACAGACCAAGACCAATGGGATGGTTAAAATGATCAGGGTTTCTCAGGCGGGCGGACCATAGAGCACTTGTCGGTTCGAGGCCGAAGACTGCGCTGTCCACCTATGGACGGGGGACAACCGGGGCCGGCGCAAGGGTGAGCGGTTCAGCCGCCATGGTCCGAGAAGCCTGCCGGCTCTCGCTCAAGTTCAGCCGGCGGATGGAGAAACTCCCGATCCCCGATGCATCAGTCGGGTTTATTCACTAGAAAAACAATAAAATCAATGCTGGCTATTTAGTGCTGGCAGGTTTAATTTTCAAAATCTTATATTTTTCATAACTATTCAAATAACTGGATGTACCCACAACACACGGACCTATGATCTCTTCCCACGTTCCTCTTGCTTCTTCGTCCCTGCTGCGGCGTGCACCGTTTTACCCCGCGCTTTCCGCCGCCGAGGAACATCAACTTGCCATCGCGGGCCGGGCAGGCAATTCGAGCGCCTCCGAGCGGATGGTCCTTTGCAACTTGCGCTTAGCGGTATCAATCGCCCGTGACTATACCGGTCTCGGACTGACCCTGGAAGATTTGGTCTCCGAAGGAAGCATGGGCCTGATGAAAGCGGCTTCCAAGTTCGATCCCCATCACCGCGTTCGTTTCGCGACCTACGCTTCCTTCTGGGTACGCCACAGCATCCTGCGCGCCTTGTATAATCAAAACCGGGTCATCCGCCTTCCTGCGCACGTCATCGGCCGCCTTCTTAAGATAAAGCAAGTGCTCGAACGCATGACCAGCGAACTGGGGCGGGAGCCGAACCGGGAAGAACTGGCGGCTGAAACAGGTTTGAAGGGAACCCAGATCACGGACCTCCTGGCGGTCAGTGCAATTCCGCTCTCTCTCCACGCGCCGCGCGGAGAGGAAAACGGCACGCTCGAGGATTCCATTGCCGATGACCTGGCCGAGAACCGGGCCCTTCGGCAGGAGGCCCGCGACCAGTCTCAGCAATTGAACAGGCTGCTCAAGTCCCGGCTCCTGCTGACCAGCCGGGAACGGACCATTCTGACCTCCCATTTCGGAATCGGTACCGACGAACAGGAATCATTCGAGTCGATCGGAGCGCGTCTTGGGTTGACCTCGGAACGCGTCCGCCAGCTGCACAACAAAGGCTTAGCAAAACTGCGGCGCAAACTGAAAGGCGACAATACTAATTTGATCGCTCTGGCGGACTATTTGGGGTAGATTTCGTACCCCGGGCATAGGAACCAATCTTCTTTTCTGGGCGCCACCCTCGGGCTGGGGGCCCCGCCTGCTGAATTCCTTTTTCAGCCAGCTGATCATTCGATCTTGGCGACACCGTTCTTCCCTGAACGAGGCCGCGAATCGCCGATTTGCCTTGGAGTTGGGCGAGTTCTCTATTATGCTCATTGCAAGTATGGTTTAATTAGAAAAATTTGCGGCTGCCCACCGATCGTCGCTCATACAATAGAAAATTCGCCTCTGCTTCGTACAAAACTTTTTCCATTGCCCGAATCCAAATGAGCAGCCCTGGCATTAACGTCTTAGTGGTGGACGACGACATCGCAGTCTGTCGGATCCTCCACCTGATGCTTTCTGACGACCGCTATCAGGTGCAGACCAGCCAATCCGTGGTAGATGCTCTGGTAGAAATCGAACGAAAGCCCTTTGATGCCTATGTCATGGACTACAAGTTGCCGGACGGCACCGGATTCGACGTCGCCGAGCGGATTCGATCAAATGGGAGCTCAGCGCCCATCATTCTGATCTCTGGGTATGATCCAAGCGCCGTAGCGCTGAGGGCGGAGAAGCTTCGCATCTCGGATATCATCGAGAAGCCGTTCTCGCGCGCGATGATCTGTGAGGCCATGAAGAAGGCGATCGGCGTTTCCCCTGAACGGTGAAGGTCCCAACTCGCTTTCGGCAATCCCGAGCCTCGCCGCTCCGGCCAGTCCAATCACGGCCGAACCCGGATGCTTGGCGTCACCACCAGGCACTTCGTGCCAGGCTACCCTCGTTTTAATCCCCTCCGGGATAAATCAGTCACCGCACCTCCATGCTGCTGCGATAAGTTAGCGCTTATGGGGCTCCGCCCCAGGCTGCAATTGCTTCGCGCTTCCAGCGCGCAGGAAAGAGTTCGGTCGATAGCACCCTGAGGCGCATGCGGCGCTTCGGTCCGCCATGCGCCCCCAGTGGCGCTAAACACCTACAAAACCCCGGGCTGAATCCTACCGGTCCTTCCGGGCGAAGAAACATCCTAAATGGGCCTCGTCTTCGCGCCATTCGGGGCACTAGGTTATTCGATGGGGCCGATTCCGCTTTAGATCGTCCGCGTCCTCGTCGTCGTTCCTGATTATTTTGCAAAGCATTTGTAATGATTGCGCCTGGGATGAGCTTTCATGCTAAATAAAGCTTTGCTTATGAATCTGGCTGCAAATGCGGAGGCTCCGCTCTACGACGTTATCGTTATCGGCGGATCGCTCGCCGGCGCGGCGACAGCGACGTTGCTGCTACGGACAAACCCTGGGCTGAAGCTGCTGATGGTGGAAAAATCAGACCATTTCACCCGACGGGTCGGCGAAGCAACCGTGGAGGTGAGCGCTTTTTTTCTTGGTCGAATCCTGGGCCTGACGCAGCATCTGAATGAATCGCACCTCGTGAAACAGGGGATGCGCTTTTGGTTTACCAACGATGAAGTCGCCTCCCTTGACCAGGCCAGCGAACTCGGCGGTCGATACCAGGTTCGTCTCCCGTCCTATCAATTGGATCGAGCCGTTTTTGACGAGGAGGTTCTCCGGCGCGCATGCGCGGCCGGGGCAAAGCTGCTCCGTCCAGCCAACGTGACCAAGGTACACCTTTCCTCAGGGGGCGAGCAAACCATCATCATTCGCGCAGCGGAACGATTGGAGACCGTGCGCTCGCGTTGGGTGGTTGACGCTTCCGGTGTCTCGGCGCTCCTGGCGCGGCAGGAAGGGTGGTGGCGTTCGAATACCGCCCACCCCATCTCCGCAGCCTGGGGACGCTGGAAAGGGGTGAAAGATTGGGACGGGTATGAACTGGCCCAGAAATTCCCTGAATGGGCGGGCGCGCCCTACGGGATTCGCGGCACCGCCACCAATCATGTGGTGGGGGCGGGGTGGTGGAGTTGGTGGATCCCTTTGAAAGGCGGCGACGTGAGTGTCGGCGTCGTTTTCGACCAACGTCTTGTCCACTGGCCGCAAGAAGGCGGTAAACTGGGCGACAGGCTAAAGCAGTTTCTGCTCCAACACCCGGTCGCGCGCGAGATGCTTTCCGAAGCGCAGTTGATCGAAGGGGACGTCCACTGGCGTAAAGACCTCGCTTATTATAGCACCAGGTTTGCCGGAGACGGTTTTGTCTTAGTGGGCGATGCGGCGGGATTTCTCGATCCATTTTACAGCCCCGGCATGGATTGGATTGCCTTTACGGTCACCAGCGCTGTGCAACTCATCGCCGCCGAGCGCCGAGGCGAGTGTGTTACCGCTTCCATCGACCGTCATAACAGCCTTTTCTCTCTCAGCTATCACAATTGGTTTAAGGCGGTCTACCGGGACAAGTACGAGTACATGGGTGAGTACGACCTGATGCGACTGGCCTTCCTGCTGGACCTCGGCCTCTACTATCTGGGGATCGTCTCGCAGCCTTTCAAAATGGGGATAAAAGGGTTGCTCGCCCCTCCGTTCACGGAGCCGCTTTCCCGCCCGGTCTTGACCCTGATGCGCATTTACAATCGGCGCTTCGCTCAGATTGCGCGCCGTCGCCGCCGACTGCATTTGCTTGGAAAAACAAATCGAGCGCGGCGCTGGCTCTCCAACGGCTTTACTTTAAGCAAATCGGATGTTCGGCTCATTATAAAAATGCTCTTCCAGTGGGGACTGCTTGAACTGAAGGAAGGCTGGCACACCTGGTGGCCGGAGCGAAAGCAGTGGCCGGTGCCGGTGGCCGGCGGCAGAGCGGTCCCGGTCGACCCGTGAATCCCAACAAAGGATCGTGATCCGAGCAAGCCGCGATCGGGAGCCATCGGCGTGTTGACTAGTGTACTAGTACTAGTGTTGTCGCACCTGAAAACAGGGAAAGACCGCCCTCTCGCCTATCTCCAAAGTGCCCCTGACAGCCGCCCATGAGGCCCACCAGGCTTTTACAGACCATCTTCGGGAAATATCGCGGACAGATCGTGGTGACTTACGCGGTGACTTTAGCAGAGAACATTTTCGAATTGTGTTATCCATCGCTTACCGGCGTGGCCGTGAACGGACTGCTGAAGCATGATTTTACTGGGCTGGGGTCGCTTCTCGGGGTCTGGTTCGCTCACACCGTAACCGGGGTATTTCGCCAAAGCTACGACGCGCGAGTCTTTTCGGCGATTTACACGGATCTGGCGACGCGCACGGTTTCCGAACAAGAAACGATGGGAGTGACCACCTCTCAGATTGTCGCGCGTTCTTCGCTCTCAAGAGAGTTCGTGAACTTTTTCGAACGCGATGTCCCGTCCACCGTGAACTCTGTCTTCGGGCTGTTTGGTGCGCTGGTGCTCCTTTTTTTCTATGATGTTTGGAGCGCGATCTTCTGCATTTTGCTCCTCATACCGCTCGCGCTCCTGAATCGGCGGTACTCCAGACGCACCTTGACCCTGAACAAGCGCCTGAACGATCAACTGGAACGGGAGGTAATCGTGCTCACGCGCCGCAGGCCGAACAGAGTTTCCAGCCATTATCGGCTGCTTTCCAGATGGCGCATCTCCCTTTCCGACGCCGAAGCGACGAACTGGGGCTTGATGGAGCTTTTCAGTATCGGCTTGTCAGCCGCGGTCATTCTACGAATCGCTTCGTTGCCAGGCATTGAGCCCGGTACCATCTACGCCATGCTGGCCTACTTATGGAATTTCATTGCCAGCCTCAACAATGTGCCTGGCCTGGTCCAGCAGCTCAGCCGACTGAAGGACATTGCGCAAAGAATGGATGCTTAGGGAGGAGACAGGACGCCTGTGAGAACCTTTTGCTCACCCAATCGTCCTCGTCCCCGTCGTCGTTCTCGTCCTCGATGGCCTGCCGCAGCCAAGCGGAATAGATCGCCCGGCCGAACAAACTCCTCGACAACTCTACCTCAAAGGGGCTGAAGATTCGCCTCGATCGCAGCTCGTCGTTTTTCCAGAAAGGGAGGCAGGGCAAGCTTGTTGCCAAGATCGGAAATGCTTTCGTCGACTGCGAACCCGGGACCATCGGTAGCCAGTTCAAAGAGAATCTGATTTGGCTCGCGGAAGTAAAGACTTTTGAAATAGTAGCGATCAATTTCTCCGCTGTTGGGTATGCCCAGACTCCTGAGCCGGGCCGTCCAGGAGTGATAAGTCTCCTCGTCGGGTACGCGGAAAGCGACGTGGTGAACGCCGCCCGATCCGGGCCTAAAGAGTGTGAGATCCGGTCGGATCCGGACATGCAATTCGGCCGAAGCGCCACCGTCCCCCATTTCGTAGATTTGGACGCTGAATTCTTGTCCCTCAGGATCGGCATATTTCCCTTTGGGCCGCAGGCCCAGGACCTGGGTCAGCAAGTCGCCCGTCGATTGAATCTCCGGAACGGTGATAGTGACGGGTCCCAAACCCCGGATCTGATGGGGCAACGGCACCGGGCTGCCTGACCAGGGGAAAGATTTTCCGGTATTTCCGTCCTCCAGCAGAGTCAACCGTTGACCTTCGCCGTCCTGGAAATCGACTACCGCGCGACCGCCACGTTCCACTATGGGCGAGTGCGGAACTCGGAATTGATCAAAGCGCTCGATCCACCAAGCCAAAGAATCGGCTCCGCCGACCCGCAGGCCGGTGGAACTGATACTGTTGTTGCCATGGCGTTGTCGGGGGCTGTGCGCCCAATCGAAAAAGGTCAAATCGCTTCCAGGCGACCCCTGTGCGTCTGCATAGAACAGGTGATAGGCGCTCAGGTCGTCCTGGTTCACCGTCTTTTTGACCAAACGCATACCGAGAACGCGGGTGTAGAATTGATGATTCAGACGGGCATTGGCAGTGACCGCGGTGACGTGATGAATTCCGATCAGCTTTGGAGACATAAGGTTATTATTAGCTTGATGTCAAGATACTTGAGGAAGGGAGAAAGTCAAGGAGGAGACAGGAGTGCAGGAGTTGGCAGGAGTGCAGGAGTTCAGATAACGTAACACATTTTCCGGCGTGTTGTTACTGCTGTCCTATTTTCGATGGCTATGACAAAATCCGCAGAGACATTCAAGGACTGCGCCCCTAAGCGTAACTTATCGCAGCGGCAGGGAGGTGCCGTCACGCATTTATCCCGGAGGGATTTATAACGAGGGTAGCCCGACTCCGC
>JAFAKL010000275.1 GCA_019235445.1 Verrucomicrobiota bacterium
ATGATCGTGATGACCCGCCAGGAAATCTTCGTCGAGATCATGCTCGGCAAAGTCGACCAGCGGCACACCATAGGCTTGAGTGAGCCCCTGAATTCTTTTGTAATAAAGGTCGCGAAAGCGACGGCCGACGTCGAATCTTTCAAAGTACTGCCCATCGATTGGCATACTGAGCAGCGAGGGACGCGCACCCGACTCGCTCAATCCGCGGAGCAACAGTTCGAAGTCGGTCCACTCCTGCGAGTTCTGTACCCCCGCCACGAACAACTCGCGGCCCTTTTCGGGACCGATGGGTTCCGGATCCGAGTCGTTATGGAGTCGAACCTGGGAATTTGCCTCCGCGATCAATTCACCCCAGTCTATGGCCTGCCGGGAATGCCGCAAATGCGACTGGAACCGCCCCCATTCTTTCAGAATAAAAAAGAGCATCTCGCCGTGGTCCTGCATCCGCAGAAGACCGTTTTCAAGGAGCCCGAGTGGCACGCTGCCGTAATACATCAGAAGGTTCACTGGGGAATTCGACGCGAGCTGCCTGAGGGTAAAGGCCAGCAGGATACCCTTCGAGAGTTTTAGGATACTCGAGCATCCGGCGTGCGACATCGCGTTTAAGGTCAAAGCTCAAGTACGGGCTGTAGACGAGTTCGCCTGCCTGGAGCAAAGAACAATTCCCATCATAATAGGTTGCAGACGCCTTTGGATGAAAGAACCAGGTCGGGGAAATCGAAATGACCACCTTCTTTCCGCGGAGCGCCGAGCCCAGGGCACCAAGCTTCTGGAGCAGGACCAACGAAGTCGCTCCAGCCTTGCCTACTGAAAAGACGCCGAAACCGGTCGGATAATTCTGGAAAAACTCTGATGGCTTGTTGGCGGCGGGCTTCACCAGCTCCGAACTGCCATAGAACGGCAACAAATCGGATTGACCAAAGGCCATCTTTTGCAGGGCGACACCTTGGCTTTTCGCGGGGAAAAGTATCGGCGCCAACACACGGACGTAACGGCGTTCCAGGTATTCGCCGCCAATCGCTAAAGCTAGCAAGATGAGAGACGCAATGCAGACGGCGACAAAAGCCGCACCAAGGTGGGATGTTTTCAACGTATGAACCTTCAAGACAGTCCGGCGACGTACTAGTAACAAATGCCAGCGGCCTGTCCTCGTCGGGGATTTGCCGGAACCTGGCAGAGATCTCATGCCTCACGGAGCGAAACAACTTTCCGTCGGTCTGAAACCAGAACCTAGCCAAACCGATGTATTCAGACAGGATAATCCCCGGTGATGTACTTCTCGAGGTTGTCGATGGTTGCCGTTTGCGCCGATATAATCCTTCGGACAAGGTCACCAATAGAAACCAAACCGACCATCTTGTCTTCCTCCATCACCGGCAAATGCCGAACTCGTTTCTCCGTCATCACGTGCATGCACTCGCTTACGCTATCGCCGAGATGGGCTGTAATCGGATGCGGCGTCATGATATCCCTGACAGGAGTTTCCTTCGACGATTTGCCTTTCAGAATGACCTTCCTCGTGTAATCGCGCTCGGAAACGATCCCGATTAAATTGCCATTTTCCAACACCGGAAGCGCACCGACATTCTTGTCTGCCATAAGACGAATGGCATCAAGGACCGTTGCATTTGGAGCAATCGACCAGACTGCGGAGCCCTTATGCGCCAGAATCGCGCCTACTGAGCCAGCGATTTGCATACAACTCAAGTATGGGCCTGTTTGCCAAAAGTTTCAAAAAAAAGAAAATCTTCCAGGAACTTTTTATCGCTGGAGATCTGCCGCGAGCCTCTGTTTAGCTGGGAATTCGGCTGAGCGCCGCCTTGTTCAACTCAATCTTGAGAAACTGAAGAGCCGCCTTTCGCGTTGTTACCGACTCCTCCAGCGGGAGGTTCTTCAGACGCCCGTCATGCAAACGGATCGCCGCCACCCAGGTCGTGCCTTGCCGATAAAGATCGAGCAGACCGTGTGGCCTAAGATCCCCGAGAGTCACTTTTTTTCCTGAGCAATCTTCAGCCATGCTAGACCAATCGGCACAATCGGAGGAAACTTTAACCGGTGGTCGGTGGGAAAACGTGTCGGCGGTTCGGCGTGTCGGCGGTTCGGCGTTCGAACCGTTTCCCCTCACAGGCGTTCTTCGGTGATTTTTCCGATGAAATCGAGCACCGAGCGGTGGATTTCGCCCCGGACATAGAGGCCTTCAAGGTCCGGAAGATCTTTCTTGTACTTCGCGTGGATCGCTTTCAGCAGATCGCGTTGGTACCTGAAATCAGCTTTCCACCATTCGGTGCGCTCGAAGGCATCAGGGGCGATCGAGGTATTTCGAAAGCGAGTCGCGGTGAGGTCCGCGTCCGTTAGATCGGAGTTATAAAACTTCGCTCCGGTTAGATCCGCTTGTTTCAGGACGGCCCCGACAAAATTTATCCCGGTACATTCAGTTTGACACAGTTTTGCGTTTCCAAAGTTTGCGGTCGAAAGGTCGGAATCAAGAAGCACGGCGCGGGTCAGATTCGCGGCAGTGAAATCGGCTCCGCAGACAATGGATCGGGAGATTTTGCCCCCTTGAAGATCACGGAATGTCGCACCAACCAGAAACGCTAAGGCGAAAGACTTGGTCGCGTTGCTGCGAGAAGAAGAGTTTTGGCCCGCTTTGCCGTCAAGCAAAATGAGGCTTTCACTGAGCGATCTGATGTTCGAACGCAAACGTTCTGCACCGTCGCTTAAGTCGGATCGAGTGCTGGCCAGGCAATCATCCTTGTCCGAATTGCCCCTGGTCCGGTAAGTCCTCGCGGCGGCAGACCATTTCGCGGCGATATTGTCGTCCGGCACAAGTTGCACTAGCCCCGTCAAAGCGTCCCGGTTGTAGGAGGTTGCCTCCTCCGCTTCCTCCCAGACCGAGTCGGGAATCATTTCGATCTTCTTTACGCTTCGTACCACGCAAAATCTGCAAAAGGCCTCAGCCAACGCATCGCGCAAGTTCCGATTGGTCGCCTTCAGCTTCGAAAGCGCAGCGGCAGGATCCAGTTCCACCAGGCGACTAAAGGCAGTCCGAATCGCATTGCGTGTATTGTCTTCTCTCTCTGCCAGCAGGGCGACGGCGAGCTGATCGAAAGCGGTCTGATAGAAACGTTTTCTGGTGGAGCCCATTTGCTCCAACAAACCTGCGGCACTCGATCGAACACTCGGATTTCTGCTCTCCGCAAAAAGATTTAAGGCCTCGTAAAATTTCGCATCGGTGCGGCTGCGGAGGGTGGCGCGGTAGTTTAAGCCAAAGGAGATAATCGCCACGACTGCCGCTACCGCGGCTCCGATGGAGCCCCCGTACTCGCGCAGGTTTCGCCAAAAACCCCTCCTATCCGCCTGACGATGGTAATAGGTGGCCTGGGCTCGCTGGTTCTCAATTTGGGCTTGCGTAAGCGGGTCGGTGGAAGAGACAGTTTGCGCTTGGAGTCCGGAAAGAGAACCGCACGAAAAAAGTAAAAGGAGAGATAAAATCCAAGTCACCTGGATCGCCCGCATAAACTGCCAACTTAGCAACGTGCAGGCAAAGCCAGCAATGCAAAATGCGTGCCGGCCCCAATCGCCCGAACGTTATGATCTGTGCGGCAGGACTTAACGAACAAAAAGCAAGGTCGCAAGCGGAAGCAACGCTACGGCTCCAAAAAGAAGCCAAAGTGCCACCCGGTCAAGCTTATCTTCCGCTGTTTCTGTTGAAACGCCTGGGTTTGCAATTCATTCTCGCTCTATGGCGAAGTCGATAGCTCTCCTGTTTTCAGGTCAAGGCGCTCAGCAAGTTGGGATGGGGAAAGATCTATCACAGCAGTTCGCGGCGGCGGCAAACCGATTTGCCATTGCAGACGCGGCGCTTGGATACTCGATCAGTCAGATTGCTTTCAACGGCCCGATTGAGGAACTCACCAAGACGTCGCGCTGCCAGGTGGCGCTTTACGTCCACGGAGTCGCAGTGCTCGAAGTTCTTCGGGAGCAGTTGGACAATCTTCCGATAGTGGCTGCTGCGGGATTATCCTTGGGGGAATTGACCGCACACGCCGCCGCCGGGACATTCGATTTCCTAAGCGGCCTTCGCCTGGTGGTAAATCGGGGGCGATACATGGAAGAGGCTTGTAACATTACCTGCGGAACCATGGCCGCGTTTATCGGGGGTGACGAAGCCAGTGTCCGAGAGATCGCTCGAGAGGCAGATGTCGATATCGCGAATATGAATTGTCCGGGCCAGATCGTTCTGTCCGGAGAAGTTGGAAAAATTCGGAAGGCGGTCGATCTCGCGAAAGACTATGGAGTACGGCGAGCGGTTCCGCTGAATGTCGCGGGAGCATTTCATTCCCGGCTGATGATCTCCGCAGAAGTAAAATTGAGAAAAGCTCTGGCGACCGTTCCCATCGCGAATCCGGCGACGAAGGTGGTCGCCAACGTCACAGCCCAACCAGTATCTGGAGAAAGTGACGTCCTGCAAAGCCTGGCAAAACAAATCACCGGGACCGTCCGATGGACTGAGAGCGTGGAACACATCATTGATCAACTTGGATGCAATGTGTTGCTGGAACTCGGACCAGGCGAAACACTGGCTGGCCTCGTCGGCCGCATCCGCAAAGGTACTGAAGTCCTTTCTATCGCGGATTGCCGCTCTCTCGAAAGGGCGCTCGCCAGGCTGCGCGACCTGACTTAGTTAACTCACCAGCCACAGATAGAAGTAAACCGCAGATACAATGAACTGCGGGGATCCGCGCAAGATGGACCCGGTAGATGGATCACTGTATACGCTCACAGGCGTTCACTGAAGCGGTAATAGAAGAAGGAGACGGCCAGGAGGATGGCGCCAACTACGAGACACGATAAGATCCGGTAGGGCGTCGAAACCTCCGCCGTGTCCAAAGCCAACACTTTAATGACCGTGAGAAACAGCAAACCAATCGCCGATACGCGATAGGCTTTTCTTCGTATCCAAACTCCCACCAACAAAAGTCCACCCGCGAATCCAGCCCATAAAACTGAAGAGGCGGCCAATTCGACCCTAGGCATGAATTGATTCGTAAAGCGTTCTAATTCCAGATTGGCCAGACCAAACAGACTCGCGAGACCGAGAAACTCGAATGCGCGACTCAATTGCGGATGAGGTTCCCCGACACGGCCGGTCCGATCCAGCCAGACCACAGACAGCAGACCGAGCACCGTTGAGAGGCCGGCGCTCCATCGACCAACAGCTCCCTGCGTAAACCAACCCGCGTTAGCCGGTCCGAAAACGAAGCTGAGCGCGTTGGCGAAATATTGAACAAGGACAATGAGACCGATGACAAACGTGACAAAGAACAGGACCCGATCATTTGACTTGGCCGCCGCCCAATAAAGAACTACTAGCTCAGACGACCAAAAGACTGTCACCCACGAGTTGGCGAACAGTTGCTCCCAAAACACCAGAAGAAAAACGGCGGCTTGCGCGATAAGCCAGAGGGAGAAGAGCGCCGGAGTTCGTCCGTGCCAAAAGATCAGTGCGAGTCCTAACGTCACAATCGCGTAACTCAAGCTAACAAGAACGCCGGGCCACTTCTGGTAGTTGAGAAGGAATTCTGAAAACCAGCAGCAAAACAATCCATTGACCACTGCCAACAGGAACCCCCGTCTCAAGCTCCACTCCTTTCGTAAAGCCGAGCGCAAGAAAGGCATGACGGAGTAGGCGAAAAACAACACCTGGATAAAGACAAACGTTTCGAGGAACCATTCTCTCCGATAGTAGCGCTGAGACCAGACCACGACCGAGAGCCAGGTCAGCGCCGCGGCGCCGGCATAAAGCCTCCTCCAGTCCTTGGCATAGGCGAGAATCTGGCCACCAGCGGTCAGAATAAAGAGGTAACCAAGAAAAAGGCTGGGATCGAACGGAGAGGCAAACAAGAGCGGAGCAAGATACCCGCCAAGAAAAGTGAGAGTCGCCAGTGCCTGCGAGACCCACACCACGGCCAGACAGACGCCGATCGCGGTCGTGAGCAAAATCAAGGCCAAGGCAAGATTGCCAGGTAACAATCGTTCAACCTGACACCCCGCATAGCTTGTCAGGTAAAGCGTTCCTAGTCCAACCGCTTCAAGCCCGATGTCCAAGCCGGGTAGATGTTGTCGACGAAAAACACTGCCACCTGACAAGAGAGCCAAACCGCCGATGAACCCGATCGAGATTCGGACCGCCGGTCCGATCCATTGCTGGTCAAAGGCATATTTTAAAAAGAATCCAATCCCGATGATCAGGATCAGTACACCAATTCCAAGTAACCAGCTCTGACCGACCGCCAGTTCGGCGGAGTCGCTCCAGGCTGAGCCTTCCTTTGGTTTAGTTTTCTCCACCTCGGGGGGGAGCGGCGGAGGCGTCTTCCCGAGGTGGGAACCCCCGCTTTCTTTGGCCTCTGACAAGGCTCCCTCGATCTCCGGTGGCGGTTGAGACCCGGCGAGAACCAACTGTCGGACCGATTCGAGTTCCGACTTCAAAGCGGCCAGCTCGGAGTAGACCTGGAGATCAAGGCCGCATTGCCGACAGAACCGTTCCCAGGAGACAGCATTGCATTTCGGACACACCATTCGTTCCGAGCTTAGTGTACTGTCGCCGAAATAACATGCCATTCGTTGCCATAAAAAGCGGCCGCGGGCAAGGCGGTCCGAGCCGGACTGGCGTTAAAGGGCGCATATCTAAAGCGATACGTAACCGAAGAGCAAGGCAGCCGCCCACCCATTTTCGTCGCAACCCTCTGGGCCGCGGCGAATGGCATGCTATTTCGGCGACAGTACACTAGGGGGCAGCCCCTGTACTCACAACCACCGCTGGGTTCCTGCTGGTCTTTTCGATGGTTTCTAGTGCCTCGATATCGCTCAAGTCCTTTTCCCGGATCGGTTCGACCCTGCTCTTCATCTCGATGAGTTTGCGCCGGGACGCCACCAGCACGGTTCGTCCGCACACGGTGAGCTTCCGCGCATCAGCGATCAGATCATCGAAACTGTTTTCGCGCGTCAGGAACATATCGATCTGGGTGTATGGCTCTCCGGGACACCAAAAGGTGAAGACCAAGGCATTTTTCTCCCGTATCAATAGCTCAATTCGTTCCCGATTGAGGATCGTCTCCGCGGGCACTGGAGCACGCGGAATGAAATTGAGCTGATTGAGGGTCGAAATAAACCGGCGCAGATTCGTCTGTTCCGGGGAAACGGCGATGTCCAGATCGAGCGTCATGCGTTGAACCCCGTGAAGTACCATCGCCGCGCCTCCCGCGACGACGAACTGCACGCCTTTGTCCACGAGGACGCAAAGTATCTCAATGAGATGACTCTCCTGATGATCGCGCACCCAGTAATGTCACGCACCAAAGCTCGCAGGGCAAATCGCCACTCGGAAACTCCGAATGGGGCATTTGTAGGTTAGCGCCGCTTGAAGACAAGAAGTGACGAGAACGACGACCGGGACGAGGACGTTTGGGAAGGAACAGGGCCCCGCGGAACCGATGCCATCAGGAACGGCGCGCCCGAACGCTTTTGGTCCATTCTTCGCGATGGATTGCCCAGCGCTCGTGATCCCTCCATCGACCCGCCACCTTCAGATATCGCGGTGAGAAACCTTCCCATTGAAAGCCGATACGCGCCACCAGCTCCTTAGAATTGGCATTTCCCGGCTGGATGTTGGCTTCGACTCTGTGCAGCATCAACCTTTCGAACGCATAGGACAACACGAGGTCAAGCGCTTCTGTCATGTATCCTTGGCCGGCAAACCTTGCGCCGATCCAGTAACCTAAATAGGCGCTCTTGAAATTGCCCAGGAAAATTTGGGAGAGATTGCAAACCCCCATGATGCTGAAATCTTGGGCCCGGCAAACAAGGCACGCACATACTGACTTGCGACGGCAATATTGCAGGTAGCGCGCATAAGCTTCTGGAGTGGAGGCCGGAGTGGCCCAGGGATAGAGAAAACTCCGACTGGCGATCACCAGGCGTGTGAATTCGTCCATGTCACTCTGGCGAGGGCGCCGAAGAAAAACTCTGGAGCCGGCAACCAGAGGATTGGGTGGGTTCTTGGACATCATGGCAGGGTGCTCAGGTTGTGGTGACCGGGTGAAGGTACGGCAATGGCAGGGCTCTCCCATCCGAATGTCTTCTAGCTGGTTCTTTTTTTTATGGATTTCCGAGTTTAATCAAACTTTACTTATTGTTCTCCTCTGCTGTATCAAAGCTCGCTGGAGTGACAGTTGGTAAAAAAAGAGCTTCCGCCCGCATGACCAAAGCAGAATATGAAGCTTTGGCCGCGTTTCGCTACAGTCTGAGGCAATTCCTCAGCTTCAGCGAATCGGCAGCTGCTTCCGCC
This sequence comes from Verrucomicrobiota bacterium, assembly GCA_019235445.1. Taxonomy (GTDB): domain Bacteria; phylum Verrucomicrobiota; class Verrucomicrobiia; order Chthoniobacterales; family JAFAMB01; genus JAFAMB01. The sequence goes on from JAFAKL010000275.1 coordinate 8,348, forward strand.
GGGATTACACCCCGCCAGTACCAGGCTCTCCTCGCCATCCAAGGTTTTCCAGGGCGGGATTCCGCAACCATCGGTGAACTTGCCGAACAGCTGCAAATCGCGCATCACAGTGCCGTCGGGTTGGTCGATCGGCTGGTAGCACAAAAATTGAGCGTACGGGTGGCCAGTGCCGAAGATCGACGTCAGGTATATGTCACTCTCACCGCCCACGGCATGGAACTACTCGACAAACTGGCCAGCGCCCATAAGGAGGAACTCCGACGACTGGGTCCTCGGCTGAATTCCATCGTTTTCGCTCTGAATCGTCATACCTAGTGTACCGTCTCACTTATAATGGGGACATCGCCGCAGGCCAGTTGGCTGTTTTTCAAGGCGCGAGCGAAGCGCCCATATCTGAATTGATACGGGCCGAGCGAGCAACGCGGAAAAACAGCCAACTGGACACGGCCCAGAGGTTGCGTTGAAAATGTGCCGGCGGCTGCGTTGCTCGTCGGTTACGTATCGATTGAGATATGCGCTCTCCTCGTGCCTTGCCGGCGGCCCATTTTAAACGCAACGATGTCATCATTATATCTGAGACGGTACACTAACCAAACCGAACCTTCAGAATGGAAGCGTCATCCTCAAATTGATCTAATCCATGGATACGGCTTGCCTCACTGAGTACTTTTTCGAGGTCCACGGTGCCCGAACGGTAGAGATCCACCAGGATCCGGCCGAAGCCTTCCAAGCCGATCATCGGCCCTGCCGGCGTCGAGAGCTCATACAAGCCATCGCTAAAGACGAACAACTCGGCATCCTGGGCGACGATCGCGCTTCCGCCCTCGTACGTTTCCCTCGCCGCCGCACCGATCCAGAGCCCTTTGCCTCTGAGCCAGGTGACTTCGGGCTCACCGTCCTTGTTTCGTGAGACCAACACAGCCGGGGGGTGACCGGCTGCCGCAAATCGGATCGTTCCGCTAATCCGATCGAAAACGCCGTACCAGATTGAAAACACCTTATCTCCGTGCTCATCCATCTGGAAGGAGCGATTCAGGGCGACTAAAACCGAAACCGGGTCGAGCGGATCACCATCTTTGAGTGCTCGTTGACGCAGCAAATGCAAGATCGAAGTAGCTAGCAAAGCAGAGCCGACACCATGTCCTACGACATCAAGGAGGAAGATCACCAGATGATCTTCATTCAACCAAAAGAAATCCAGGGCATCGCCGCCCAGGGCCGAACTGGGCAGATATCGCCAATCCGTTTGCACCGAATCACACAGATTCACTGGCAATTGGGAGCGCACATAGCTCGATGCATCCGCGAGTTGCGCGCTTATCATCTTTTGACTGAGCTGGAGCGCTTGCAGAGTATCCAGACGTTGCCGGCCCTCAAGCAGCATGGAGACCAGGTCGGCCAGAGCCGCGCAAAAATTGCGCTCGTAAATAGACCACTCCCGGCTCGAGTTGTTTGTTGCTATCAAGAGGAATCCTGCCGGTTTTCCGCAGAGCCAAACCGCGGCCAGCAATCCTCTCGCGCCACCAGGAACTAACTTGGCGTTGATCTGATCCTGCGTCGGCCGCGCTCCTCCCCCAAATAAGAGTGCCTTTCCGGCCTCCAGATCCCCGGTGTCAGCGAAGTCGTCGGGTAACGCAATCACTCGATTTCCCCGGAGCAGAGCCGGCAGGCCTGGCGACTCGAGGCTAGCCTCCGAGGTCCGCCTTCTGTCCACCTCGTCGGGTTGGAAGCTCCGCAGGCAAAAAAACTGCCCCTCCTCCTCGACATTTCCTAACCTCCAGAGTTCCGCCCATTCCGCCTGAAGCGTTTTACAAAGGAAGTAGAGTACAATCTCTGATCCGTGCTCCACATCCGACCGCTGAAAGTCGACTGAATGAACGATCGCGGCCATTGCTTTGGCTTGCCGAGACTGTTGCTCGTACAATGAAGCCTGTCGCGCTTCGAGATCTTTCCGCTGTGAGATGTCGCGGGAAATCACCACCAGCAATTGCTTGCGATTCTCGCTTGCAGGTAAGACCCATCCTTGCGATTCGAGGTAAACGTAGTGTCCGGCTCGATGCCGAAGCCGATATTCGATTCGGCGGCCGCTTCCGGTTTGCATTGAATCCCGCAGGGCCAGCTGCACTTTGGGCAGATCATCGGGATGCACTTCTATCAGAGAGTTACTGCCGATCAGACTCTCCACCGTATATCCGAGCACCCTTGCGTAGGCAGCGTTATTCCACACCCGTTTTCCTTGGGAGTCGATTACCGCGATCAGATCATCGATATTGTCGACGATCAATTCCAGCAGCCGCAGATCTCGACCAAGGGCAGGTTTTTCTTCACTTTCCACCGAATCGCCGCTGTTAGTCACGTAGTTTGCACCTTTGTAGATTATTTGCGTCCATACGCACAATTGTTAATAAACGCGCTGCCGAAGTCCCTGGCGTCGAAAAAAATTTTCTTACTTCAAATCTGTTCGCGGTTATGATCGTGAGACCTTTATGAAACCTCGGTTTGGCGTCTGCAAAAATAAAGTCGGCTGCAGCTTTGCATACACTGGTGAGAAAATTCCTGTCCCAGCCGACTCCAAATGTCCGGAGTGCGGCCAGCCGCTAACCGTGGATTCCTCAAAACAGAGCGGTGCCAAAGTGCTGGTTGCTCTCGGACTCCTGCTCCCTTTACTCCTCATCGGTGGTGGCGTAGCGCTGTTCTCGTTCAAGGACCAGATCTTCCATTTCGCGTTCAGCAAGCCAGACACCAAACAGAAATCATCGGAAGGATCAGGGGAGGACAAAGTCGTGAATGCCTCTCCGTCTGACAATCAAGACGCGTCGGCGCCATCCCCCAGTTCGTCAAACAGCGCCTCCATCTCCGATTCCTCGCCGCCCGGCGAGGAAAAAACAATCGTCGCAGCGAGTGCAACCCCTTCGCCGTACTCTCCGACCTCTGGGGGTCAGACGGAGAATCCGACCCCGGACCAAACCATGCCCAGCAGGGGTTCTGATACCCCGCCCACCGGAGCCGGCGGCGTGGTAGAACCTCCGGCCACTCTCACTAAAACCGAGGTCGACGCAACTCGGGAGGACGTTCTGAAGAGGATTAATGCGATGCCCAGGTTCACCGCCGAAGTAAAGCAGCGCCTAAGCGAAAGGATGGAGACCGCGCGGTCCATGGAAAGGTTGCTGGTGATTCGATTCGATACCGGTCAAACGGCATTGAGCCGCGCTGCCTCTGACGATCTGGAGAAACTTTTTAAGTCGAAACAAGTGCAAGACAAAATCAGCGATCCGACCGTGGTGTTTGTCGTAGCCGGCTATGCCGACGCGGTGGGAGATCCAAAAAAGAATCTTCAGATCTCTCAACAGCGGGCCGATAATGTCACCAGGGTGCTGAAGGAGAAAACCAACCTCTTGAATGTAATTCACAGCGTCGGGATGGGCAGCACTGACCTTTTAGACGGTAAACGTCACGATCAGAATCGAGCGGTCGAGATCTGGGCAGTGGAAACTTGATTTTTCAGAATTCTATTCAGGAGTCAGGAGTTGAAGACTCTGGAGGCAATCGATGGGGCATGGCATCCTGAACTCCTGACTCCTGTTTTCTGACTCCTGACTCATCAGCGCTTCCGTCCAAAAATACGGGAAAAGAATCCTTCTTTCTTCGGTTGCGGAATGAGTCGCAACCCGAACACGCGCCCGTTGAACTCCAACTGATGCTCGACATACTGCAGGATCTTCCTTTCACCGGGTAGAAGTGCGGTTCCGTCCAGAACAAATGGGTGCTGCACGTTTTTCGGTGTGAAAATAAACCAACGTTCCTCGCTTTGGCCAATGAGCAGGTGGCGTGGCGCGAGATTAACAATCTGGCTGAAAAAAGGGTGAGCCAACCGCCCCTCCATCCCAATCACATCTCCATCTTTGCAGGGGTAGGTTGTTCCCTCCGCCCGCACCTCCAATGAGGCCGGGTATTTCGCCTCGCGTCGCGGCATCGGGCCGGCGGGCCGCGAAGCAGCCGACTCCACCGGAGCGGGCGAGATGTTGTTCCATTGATTTGCGGAGGATAGTGGCGGCGCAGTCGGTCCGGGCGGATCCTGCGCTGGTTTTTCTGGTACTGAGGTTGCGGCCGGAGTTTTCGTCGACCCCGCCCTAGCGGTCGATACCTGGAGGGGCAGAATCGTTGCGGGTTCGGCGGCTTTCGGAACCGATGGTCGCGATACGGGTGGTGGCGGATCAGGCCGAATCGCCTCCTCCTTCTGCGCTCTTGCCGGCTTTG
>JAFAKL010000289.1 GCA_019235445.1 Verrucomicrobiota bacterium
TCCATCGTCAGATTGCCGCGTTCATCGGAGGTGGTGGCCCGGATGATCGCAACATCTGGCGGGATCGAAGGGAAAAACAACCATTCGTCTCCTTCGAAGTTAACGAGCCGAACAATTTCCTCAGTCGTGCATTTGTTCATCCGTGAGCCCTGTCGGCGCGGATCCACAAAGGTGTCGATGCCCACTTTGGTCAGGACGCCGGGACGGCCGGCAGCCGATTCGCGATGCATGTGAAAAAGGATGCCGCTCGGCACGTTATACGCCTCGATCTGGTTATCGATGATCATTTGCCAGATCTTGGGGCTCGGCATGTTGGAGGGGCCGCTCGGGAAAGAACCCGCAATCACCCTTTTCAAAAGACCGGCGTGGGCGATGTGATCCACCCCGGGAATGCCATACATGTCGCCCGCGGCAATCGGGTGGACGGCTGTGATCCCCCGCGGTTTGCCTTTCTCAAGGAAATGTTTTCCAATTGATCTTAGAGAGGCGTCGGGGCACCCTAAACCGCTCGAAGAACTGACCGTGATAACAGCGTCATCGGCGATCAGTTCGCCGATCTTTTCCAAGGGTATTATTTTGGATCGAAACATAAACGAGCGAGATTGTTCAGGAGTAGCGGTGCGAAGATCGGTGGCTGTTCTGGCTTGGAACTCGGGGTTCTGTTGTTGGCACGGGGTTTAGATTTGGATTAGCGCCAGTGGCCGTCTTAATGTGGCCCTGGATGTGATCGGCGGCCCGAAGCGCCTGGGCAGCGATAGTTAAGGCCGGATTCACCGCGGCGGAGGAGGGGAAAAAGGAGCTGTCAATCACAAATAGATTTGGCAGGTCGTGGCTCCGGCAAAAAGGATCGAGCACCGATTTTGTCGGATCAGTTCCGAATCTAATCGTACCGCACTGGTGCGAATTGGTCTCGATCCCCATGCGTTGAATTAGAACGACTGGATAGCCTGCCCTTCGTAACATCCGGGTGGCTGAACGAATCAGGCGGTTGTGCGCGCGAAGATTGTTCGGGCGGAAATGGACCTCGATTCTGCCGCCTGCCCCCAGAGTCACTCGGTTTTGCGGGTCGGGCAGGTCTTCGGACATCACCCACCAGTCCACGCTCCGATGGGCGAATGCGCTCAAAATAGGTTCTGGTACCCAGCGTTGATTTGCAGTCAGCATTCCGGCTTGCAGCTTCCCCAGGAGTTGCAGATTGCCCAGCGGAAATCGGTAACCCTCGTCCCCGTGAAAGTAAAAATCGTTGACCGCCATTGTCTTTTGGAACGTCGTCGGATTGACCCGGAACGGATTGACTGCCATCAGCGCTGTATTGTTATGGACCATGTAATGTCGACCCACTAATCCGGACGAATTCGCTAATCCATTCGGATGAAGGGAAGACGCGGAACGCAGGAGGAGCGCCGTAGAGTTGACTGCTCCGCAAGAGACTACAAATGTATCTGCGCCGATTTGCAGGCTTTGGCCATCGCGTTCGATTTCGGCTTCGGTCACTTTTTTACCGGAGGTATCGGTAACGAGACGACGGACAAATGCTCGAGTCATCAGTTCGATGTTGCCCGAGGCAAGGGCGGGTCGCACACAAGACAAGTCGGCATCGGCTTTAGCATCCACCTTACAGGGAAATCCGTCACAGGTTTTGCAACGAATGCACCTTCCGCCTTGTCGCAGATCAATTCCTAAGGGCAAAAAAAAGGGGTGCAGCCCTTGACGTTCAAACCTCCTCTTCAGATCCTCGATGTAGGGCTCGTGGGGAACCGCCGGGAACGGGAACGGAATCGAGCGCGACGGCTCTGTCGGGTCCGCTCCAGTTTCGCCATGAACAAAGAGCATCTGTTCAGCGCGAGAATAGTAGGGCTCAAACTCCGCGTAGGTCACTGGCCAGGCCGGCGACACTCCTTCCTCATGTTCAAGATTTGCGAAATCCTCTTGGCGAAACCGCGGAAGAGCCGCCCCGTATACCTTTGTATTGCCACCGACAAAGTAATGGACTCCCGGTGGGAAGGTGTTCCCAGAATCGTCGTACCATTGCTCTTTGGGTTTATACTTCTTTTGGTTGAAGACTGCTTTCGGATTCCAGTTGTCCGCTTCCGACGGAAGATAATCGCCTCGCTCCACTAACAGTATTTTCCGGCCCGAATCGCGGAGCGCGTAGGCCAATGCTCCGCCACCCATCCCGGTTCCGATTATTGCTAAATCGTACTTTTCCATAAACGCCGATGTGGTATCAGGCTACCCTTTCACCGACCCGGCCAGCAGCCCTCGCACGAAGAAACGACCAAGAAAGATGGCTGGAGTTCGGAGAATTAATTGTGGACACGGGCAGAAAAAGAATAGGGGAGAAACAGTATTCCGAAAGCGCCTCGCATCTGGAGGAAAGCGTAGGATCGATCTAAAAAGAATAAGATCGATCTTATTTCTGCTGCAAGCTCTTTTAATTATTTTTAGCGTCGCATAAAGACAAGAAGTGCAGCGCAGTGGTAAGTAAAGGCGTCTCGCCTTGCCTCCGAAAAGGCGCAAAGCGGGGACGCTTTGCCTACCAGAAGTGGCAGCGTACTGGTAAATGAGGCCGACAATCGTGGCGCTAAACACCCACAAAACCCCGGGCTGAATCCTACCGGCCCTTCGGTCTTCGGGGCGAAGAATCATCCTGAATGCGCCTTATCTTCGCGTCATGCTGGTGTCACTTCGCCATCATTTGGCAACAGCAGTTCGGTGGCCGCTCTGGGTTGACTCAAGAGCGGCAAGGGCTATAGCTAGCGACCGGAAACCATCAGCCCCGGTCGCAAACGGCTGCGTGCCGGTCAGTACCGCCTGGTTGAAATGACGGATGGAATGCACATAGAGGTCTTCTGGCGGATCAAGCTTAATCTCGGTTTCGTCGTTGTCCCGCCGCAGCACAACCCGACCGACCGGATCTTGCGTCATGACATTCACCGCAAAGAGAGAGCCTTCGGTACCATGCACCTCGAGACCTGTCGGGGCATGTTTAATGGTGAAAGCGTCATGAAATTGTGCCAATACGCCGTCTTGGAAATACATCACTCCCATCACCGCATCTTCCATTCCGCCAGTGGCAAGCCCTTGAGTCGCGGAGCGCGCAATGACGTCTTCGACCTCTGAGTCAAGAACGAAGCGCAGCGTGTCCGCGTCATGGACCGTGATATCAAGAATGACTCCCCCTCCCGCCTCAGGCCGAGAGAGCCGCCAACCCTGGAGACGCGGGGGCAAATAAACCGCATGATAAACGCGGGCAGCAAGCGGTTTCCCAATCGCTCCTTCTTTGACCAGTTTCCTCAACGTGCGGTGCGTTACTGCGTTGCGCAGGTGATGGTTGGTTCCCAAAACTAACTTTGCGGTCTGCGCCGCATTCAGGATTTCTCGGGCATCGGTCAGCGAGAGAGCTAGAGGTTTCTCGCATAGAATGTGTTTACCGGCGGCTGCGGCAGCGAGCGCTTGTTCGCAATGTAAATCGTTAGTCGTGCTGATATAGACGATGTCAATCTCTGGGTCCTCCAGAAGTGTCTTTAAGCTATCGTATGGCTTTGGGATCTTGTTCTCCGCGGCATACGCTTTTGCGCGCTCTGCGTTGCTGCTGAAAACGGCCGCTACCCGGCTGTTTGGCTGCGAGTTGATGGCTTCGATCATGCGCGTTTTGGCGATGTCGCTCGCTCCGATTAAAGCCCATCGGAGCTCTTCTTTTGCTTGACTCATAGACTGAAAGGGGGACGCGATTCTCAATCCTAAGTCCTGCCTCTGCAAGACTCGCGGACGATCAATCGCGGTTGAAGAATAACGGTCCGGGTGGGAGAGTCAGGTTGTTCGATGCGCTTTAGCAGCAACTCAGCTGCCGTCTCACCCAATTGGCGCGGTGAAGTATCAACGGTAGTCAAACTCGGAACGCCGTATGATGCATCTGGAATATTGTTAAATCCGATGACTCCGAAATCCTCACCGGGTTTGAGGCCGGCGAGTTGGATACCTTCGACGACCCCTAGAGCGACCACGTCGTTAAAACAAAGAGCCGCAGTGGGACGGTCTTCGATCTGCAAAAGCCTTTGCACGCTGTCGTAACCTCCGCGGCGAGTTGGAGCCGAAGGAATAACCAAGAGGGGATCAAATTGAAGCCCGGATCGGGCGAGTGCCCTCTGATAACCTTCCAGGCGCTCGCGGCCGGCCGAACTGTTTGGATTCCCGCCGATGAAGCCGATGCGGTGATAGCCAACCTGGTAAAGATGCTCCACGGCAAGCTCCGCACCCTGGGCGTTATCGACTCCCGCGTAATCGAGTCCCGGCGCTCGACGGGCAAAGCTTACGATTGGCAGCCGGTCTGCCAGAGCAGAAGCTCCCCCAGAGGCATCCCTTTCAAGGGCGGGGCAAATCAAAATCCCCTGCGCAGGAAATTCTCGCATTGTTTTCAGCACGCGATCTTCCTTGACGCGATCTTCAGAGGTATTTCCAAGGAGAGTGACATAGTTGGCAGCGGCCAGGCGTTCCTCGATCGCGACGCTTGCTTCGGCGAAGAACGGATTGGTGATATCCGAGACGATCAATCCGACGGCATTTGACTGCTGTGTTCGCAAGCTAGCGGCGCCACTGTGGTAGACGTAACCGAGCCGTTTGACGGATTTGAGAACGCGTTTGCGTGTTGTTTCCGCTACCGTGGGAACGTTGCGAATCACCAAGGAGGCAGTGGCGCGAGAAACGCCGGCATCAGCCGCAATATCTACCAATCTGACTCGCCGTTTTTGAACTGCATCCATAGAAAGGAGAGATCTAAAGCCGAAGGAAAGGACAAGGATGCTATAGATCGATCTATCCTTAATAGATCGATCTCATCATGGCAAGAACTTTTTGAAAAGTGGATGCACATGTTCCACCCCATACAGGCGCCTTTCTAAGTGGTTCCACAAGAGTGGCGGACGATCAATCGAGGTTGAAGGATTACTTTCTGAAGCAGAGAATCAGGTTTGGCGATTCGGCGCAATAGCAGCTCTGCGGCGACCTCGCCTAGTTGACGGGGCGAGGTGTCGACGGTGGTTGAGAGGGGGCAGCTGTTCAGGACCACCGGAACATTAAATCCGACCGCCCCGAACTCTGAATCGGGTTTTCTTCCGGCGCCCCGAACGCATGACGGCCGAAGGAGGGGCAGATCAGAATGCGAGTCGGAGGTAATTCGCGCATCGTCTGCAACAAGCGCGCTTCCCTGGTGCAATCTTGGGAGGCATTTCCCAGTAAGGCGGTGAACCCTGCGGACTCGAAGCATTCCTCGATGGCGGGTATGACTTCGGCAAAAAAGGGGTTGGTGACATCCGAGACGATCAGGCCGACCGCCGGCGCGGGTGCCGGTTCAAGGGAGTCTGGAAACGGATCGAAACGCCTTTAATAGTCATGACTAAAAAAACCAACAGTGAGAAACTGACAGTCGAGTCTTAGCAATTAGCTGAAAGGAATAGATGAAACAAACAAGTGTAGCAGAAATCGTCATCGAAACGCTGGTCGCCGCGGGCGTGAAGCGGATCTATGGAGTCGTAGGGGACTCTCTCAACGGTATTTTAGAGGAAATTGGCCAACGCAAGGATCTCGAGTGGATTCCAGTGCGGCACGAGGAGACCGCGGCCTTCGCAGCGGGAGCTCAGGCCCATCTTACCGGGGAGCTCGCCGTTTGTGCCGGAAGTTGTGGACCGGGGAACATGCATCTCATCAACGGCCTCTATGACTGTCACCGGAGCCGGGTGCCGGTCCTGGCCATTGCCGCTCAGATCCCCAGCCTTGAGATCGGCAGCAATTATTTTCAGGAGACGCATCCGGACCAGCTTTTCCGCAATTGCAGCCACTATTGTGAACTTGTGTCTCAATCAAGCCAGATTCCGCGAGTACTTGAAATTGCGATTCAGGCTGCGTTGTCCAAACAGGGTGTCTCGGTGGTGGCAATTTCGGTCGACGTTGCCTTGAGACAGACCCCTTATCGAAAACCTAGCGCTTCCATCAAACGCCTGCAGCCCCTCCTTCAGCCGTCGGCAGAAGAGGTCAGCAGGCTGGCCGATTTTCTGAATAAAGGCCGTTCCGTGACTATTCTGGCCGGCGCTGGCTGTGCCGGCGCACATGCTGAACTGCTGCAGTTGGCGGAAAAGCTCAAATCGCCGATCGTTTCGACCTTGCGTGGACGGGAGCATCTGGAATACGACAATCCCTACCATGTCGGTTTAACCGGACTCATCGGCTTTTCCTCGGGTTATCATGCCATCATGGATTGCGATACCCTGCTCATGCTCGGCACTGATTTTCCCTACACCCAGTTTTATCCGGAAAAGGCAACGATCATCCAGATCGACCGCCGCGGAGAGAACTTGGGCCGCCGCACCCGTCTCGACCTTGGCTTGATTGGGGATGTAAAGGAAACCCTGACCGCGGTTCTGGGGCAGCTGGAAACGAAAGCCGATGACGGTCATCTTAAGAAATTTGTTCATGCTTATCAAGAGGTCCGAAAAGGTTTGGAAGACCTGGCCGTTGGACATCCCGGTAAGAAGCCGATCCATCCCCAATACCTGGCCAAAATGGTCGACCTCATTGCTGCCGATGATGCTATCTTTTCGTGCGATGTAGGAACCCCCACGATCTGGGCTGCTCGTTATCTGACTATGAACGGGCGACGTCGATTGCTGGGTTCTTTTAATCACGGTTCGATGGCCAATGCATTGCCCCAGGCGATCGGAGCGCAACTGGAATTTCCCAGCCGCCAGGTGGTAACCTTTTCCGGGGACGGCGGCTTGGGCATGTTGCTGGGGGATTTACTTTCCCTCAGCCAATTGAAAACCCCTGTGAAAATCGTTGTCTTCAACAACGGCGCGCTGGGCTTCGTTGAACTGGAGATGAAAGCAGCGGGATTTCTCGGCTACGGTACCGTTCTGCACGAGCCCAATTTTGCTGACCTGGCGAAGACAGCGGGCCTGCTCGGCATCCGAGTAGAAGATCCCGCCGATATTAAAGCGGCATTAACGGAAGCGTTCAATCACCAAGGCCCTGCTTTGGTCGATGTCGTGGTCAACCGGATGGAGCTTTCGATGCCGCCGACGATTAAGCTGGATCAGGCGGTCGGCTTCAATTTGTGGGCGCTCAAGGCTGTCCTGAGCGGCCGAGGCGATGAAGTGATTGATCTGGCCGTCAGTAACTTGATTCGTTAGCTATCAGGTCCTCCTTCCAGCCACATTGGAACATGTACAAACGGAGGTCTGCCATAGGTCGTCCTGGGGTGATTGATTGCGGTTTTTCCTCTTAGTTTTGGGCTACTATGATGCGATTCCCCCTCAGGATAATGCCTTTGCAACCCCCAAAAACAAATGAAAGCAGCCATTCTGAATGAAATGGGACGTTCTCGTCCCTATGCCAATTCCAAGCCGTTGGTCGTGGAGGAGGTCGAATTAGACCCGCCAGGACCCGGAGAGTTGTTGATCAAAATCGGAGCAACCGGCTTGTGCCATTCCGATCTATCGGTCGTTAACGGCGATCGGCCAAGACCGATGCCGATGGTTCTCGGTCACGAAGCGGCCGGCGAAGTGATGGAATGCGGTCCAGGGGTGACCGACCTGAAGCCGGGCGATCAGGTCGTGATGGCTTTTGTCCCCTCGTGTGGAAGCTGTCTTCCCTGCCTGGAGGGTCGTCCGGGCCTCTGCGAACCGGGCGCGCGCGCCAATGGTGCCGGAACGCTGCTCTCCGGAGCACGGCGTCTCCATTTTCAGAAGAAACCGATCAATCACCACATCGGGGTTTCCGGATACGCTGAATTTGCCGTGGTTTCCCGGCGTTCCGCGATTAAAGTGGATGCCACGTTACCAGCTCACGAAGCAGCACTGTTCGGATGTGCGGTTCTAACCGGCGTCGGCGCCGTGGTTAACACGGCGAAGATACCCGCCGGCTGCTCGGTTGCGGTGGTTGGGTTGGGAGGAGTCGGCCTGAGCGCGCTTCTGGCCGCGAACCTTGTCGGCGCGGGGGAGATTGTCGCGGTGGATTCGGTTCAGGAAAAACTGGACGTGGCGTCGGGCCTGGGAGCGACAAAGACCGTCAAGGCCGGATCGGCGACTGCCAAAGAGGTCCGTGATCTCACCGGGGGCGGCGTTGATTTTGCTTTCGAAATGGCGAGTTCGGTCCCCGCCTTGCAATTAGCTTTCGACATTACCAAGCGCGGAGGAACGACGGTGACGGCCAGCCTCCCGCACCCTGAACATCGATTTTCCTTTCCCGCGGTGCTCCTGGCCGCTGAGGAGCGGATTCTGAAAGGGAGTTACCTGGGTTCCTGTGTTCCGGCACGGGATATTCCCCGCTACATTTCCCTCTACCAGCGGGGCAAACTGCCCGTCGACAAGCTTCTGAGCGAAATTATTTCGCTTGAAGAGTTGAATGAAGGTTTCGACCGTTTGGCGGATGGCCGGTCGATTCGCCAAGTCATGGCCTTCCGGTGAGGCCCAGGCGTTCAACGTTCGGCGGGTCGAAAAAAGCGTCACGGCTTGCCTACCGAAAAGTCGAGCAAACCGGCACGGTCTGATCGATGCTTCGGTTGGCGAGCGAACATCTCACAAGCGCTTTGGCTTCTGATTTTTGGGGCTTAGCCGATCGTCGCGCCATTCAAACTCCAGAAGGCGGCCTTGATATCAGCGAGCACGACAAAAATCCTGTCCGTCTTGATCTCGCAACGTTGCGCTACCAGATCGGTCAAGGCCGCTACGAGAGGGTTTCGTTTTGCATCTGGAATCGCGATGCTGCTCAACTCGAGAAATGCCGTGGGGCTTTCCTCTCCGGCGAACCTCATGCGCGTCGCAGGGACAAAACTAGCCATGACGTACTCCTCTGGCTTGCTCAATTGCGCGGCGACAATCTTCGATGCAGCGTCCAGCAGCGCACTTTGTTCCTGCTCAGGCAGGCCGCGGTTCGTGTGAATTGAAAGATAAGGCATAAATCAGGTAAGCAGTTGTCCCGTGAGTTTGCCAGTGACCATTAAGAAAGAGATGAGCCTGTGGAGCAGTTCTGCAGTTTAAACGACATGACCAATCTGGGCCCCAACGCCCAGACTACCTTCTCGCGGGAGAGGTTTTCCCAGGCCTGAATCCTGAATTCTGAATTCTGAATCAATATGTCGCTCGGCCGCCTGAAAGGTCAAAGGTAAAACCGGTAGTGAAGCCGCAAGCCGGTGAAACGATGAACTCGACCATGGCTACTAATTCATCCAACGTGCCGCAGCGACCCATCGGGATCTTGTCGGTCATATACTTGACCTGCTGTTCCGGAAGGCCGGCGACCATGGGCGTCCGAATCACTGCCGGCGCGAGTGCATTCACTGTTACCCCTGTGCCTGCAACTTCTTTGCCCTGAACCTTGGTCATACCGATCACCGCAGCTTTTGAGGCAGAATAAGCGAGCATCCCTGCGTTACCCTCCTTGCCGGCGATCGAAGCAATGTGGAGCAATCGACCATATCGGCGCTTGACCATTTGAGGCAAGACTGCTTTGGAGGTGTGGTAAGAACCAAAAAAATTGATCCGAAAAACCCGCTCGACATCTCGAGGGTCGGTTTCATCGCTTTTCAGGTTGGTTTGCCCCGTAATTCCGGCACTGTTCACCAGGACGTCAGCAGGGGGTAATCGCGCGAAGACATCGGCCACCTCTTCCCAATTGGCCACATCACAGATCACGGGCAGAAAGTTCTCTCCGAGGGCTGCGCGCATCTCGTCCAATTGCGACTTGTTGATGTCGATCCCTCTTACGCTTGCTTCCAGGTCTGCAAAACGCGCGCAGAGAGCGCGACCCAGCCCCGAGGCAGCTCCAGTGACAACGATATTTTGCGTTTTCCAGCCTTGGTGCATCACTTGCTCCATCTTGTTGCAACCGAGGTTGCAGTCAAGTTTAGTAACAAAGCGTCCACGCTTTGCCGGGTTCAGGAGGTAAAGCGGGGACGCTTTACTTACATTGCTTTGATCGCCGGCGGATTATCTATTAGCTTTGCCAAGCCGGTGAAATCGATCCACTTTTCTGTGGGGGTTCGCAACGCTCTCGTGGCGGCCCTGTTGTTCGGCGCGAGTGCGCCATTTGCTAAGATTTTCCTTCGTACTTTATCTCCCATGGATCTGGCCGGGGCACTTTACCTCGGGTCCGGACTCGGCTTAGCCCTTTGGCGACGGACCCGAAGGTTTAGCTTGGCTGCGCGCAGAGAACCGGCTATCGGGCGCTCGGACTGGGGATGGCTGATCGGAGCAATCTTCTCGGGCGGAGTCGTTGCCCCGGTTTTGCTGATGATCGGTCTGGCGACTACTCCGGCTTCAAGCACTTCTTTATTACTCAACCTGGAAAGTGTGCTGACCGCGTTGGTTGGCTGGTTTGTCTTTCACGAGAATTTTGACCGTCGTATTCTTCTGGGGATGGTTGCCATCGTCGCGGGTGGGGCGTTGCTCTCGTATCATCCAGGAGAGCCCGCCGGTTTGTCGTGGGGAGCGGTGGCGATCGCCGGGGCCTGTTTCTGTTGGGCACTGGACAACAATCTTACCCGCAAAGTCTCAGCAGCTGATCCGATGCAGATCGCGATGCTGAAGGGGCTCAGCGCCGGAGCAGTGAACCTTTCTCTCGGTCTGATCATGGGCGGAAAACTTCCGCCCGCCAATTTGTTAGCGGGCGCTGCTTTACTGGGCTTTCTAAGTTACGGGGTTAGCCTTACTTGTTTTGTGTTGGCTCTGCGCGACTTGGGTGCGGCACGAACGGGAGCTTACTTTTCCACTGCACCGTTTATCGGAGTCATCCTTTCGCTCCTGCTGCTTCATGAAGTGCCGCCCCTTCTTTTCTGGCCGGCCCTTTTGCTAATGGTCTTCGGAGTATGGATGCACTTGACCGAGCACCACGAGCACGATCATTACCATGAAGCCGTGGAGCATGACCATCTCCACCGGCACGACGCACACCATCAACATGAGCACGCGCCCGCCGATCCGCCCGGAGAGCCGCATTCGCACTGGCACAGACATCAGCGGATGTTTCATCGTCACACACATGCTCCAGACCTTCATCATCGACACAGTCACCGGTAGATTTCCTCTCGCCCAGCAAGGGGAAGCGAGTCGGCGTTTCGGCGGGTCGGAGTTCGTGGAATGGAGGAGCCGTTTAGCTTGCTGGATGCGCGCAATCGTCAGTTCGAGCGTGGCATTCCCACTCCCGAAAAGAACGCCCAAACGCCGACCCGTCTTCCCCAGTGGCTCATTGAATCGACTTGCGCGTGTTTCACAAAGTTTAGAAGTTCGTATCGATGGAAGCACAAGGTTTGAAGAGCCTGGAGAGTCGCTACTCGGTGCATCAAACGATGGACCGACTGGAAGAGTTGCTTCGTGGCAAAGGGATTAAGATCTTTGCTCGCTTCGATCAGGCTGCAGAAGCCCTCGCAGTGGGTATTGCTATGCCTCCGATGGAGCTTTTGATTTTTGGCGATCCGAAAACAGGGTCTCCCTTAATGATAAAATATCCTTCCCTCGCGATTGATCTTCCGCTCAAGGCCCTGGCCTGGGAGTCAGAGGAGAAAAAGGTCTATCTGAGTTTTAACTCCACTGACTATTTCGTCGGACGCCATCACGTCGCGGGCGAACCTTTCAAGCCCGTAGAGGGATTACTGGCTCAGGCGGTAGATGAGGAACCTGGTCCGGCTCAAGCAAAGGGCCGTTGACAGGGTAGGGTTTTTGGGTGTGCTTGCCGGATCGAAAGACAAAAGCCATGCGCAAGGTCAACACGAACGATCTCGCTGAAATTACCTGGGCTTCTCCAAAAGGAAAGTTCGCCGGGGCGGGGAAAGAAGTTTCAGAAGCACTTGGGCGGGTTCGCGGCTCAATGAATCTCAGCGAACGGCATCCATTTGACGTGGAGATATTGCGCATCGCTCCGGGCAGAATTCCTTATCCCTATCATTCTCATAGTGCGCAATGGGAATTCTACCACGTGATTTCGGGCCGGGGCAGGATCCGGCACGAGGAGGGGACGGAGCCGATTGAAAGGGGCGACGCCTTTCTCTTCCAGCCTGGCCAACCTCACCAGCTCTTGAACGACAGTTCAGAGGATTTGATTCTTTATGTAGTGGCGGATAATCCGTTTGGGGAGTCGTGTTATTATCCGGATAGCCAGAAATGGGCTGTCCATTCGCCCGAAGTCCGAGCGATCCGCTCGGAGCCGCTGGATTACTACGACGGCGAAGAATAGAGACGGTCGCGTAGCAGAGGCGAAGGGCCTGTGTTTAGCGCGACCATCGTGGTGTTTGGTCGACCTGTGATGGCAGCCACGGCGGCGGGCACAGGGCCAAAGTAGAACAGGAGATTACGTCACCCTAAATTGGTCGTCTTCCTGCCGCGGACCGGCTGCCTCCGCCTTCAAACAATTGTTTCACTTGACCGTTTCAAACGTTTGTTTTAACCTTCCATCATGGTGGTTCGAGAAAGGAAAAGTGCGGCCCCGGAAATCAGTGAGGAAAATACGCGCGACAAAATCCTCAGCGCGGCCGGTGAAGTATTCGCTGAGCAGGGGTTTGAAGGTGCAACCATTCGGGCGATTACCGAACGGGCCGGGGTCAATGTCGCCGCGGTGAACTATCACTTTCGCGATAAGGCGGAACTCTATACCCGAATTGTTCTGGACGCGTGTTCCGCTCGAGCCGCCTGGAGCGATGTGATGGCGGAGGCGCCGAACTCGCCCCAGGAGTGTCTCCGCAGCCTGATTTACCATTTCCTCGAATACTTGCTGGATCCGGACCGGCCAGCCTGGAAAAAGCGGCTGATGGCTCGTGAGATGGCTAATCCGACCGGCGCACTCGATGAACTGGTCGATAAAAATATACGCCCGTTCCGAAATGAATTTCTGATGCCGACCCTGCGCGAACTGACCGGCGATAAGCTCAGCCGGCGGCAATTGAGCCTCATCGCGATCAGCGTGATGGGTCAGTGTCACTATTTTTTGCTGGGCCAACCGATCACTCAACGGCTGCATCCCGATTTCAAAATCGGTAGAGCCGAGATTGCGGAGATTGCTGAGCACATCGCGCGATTTTCGCTGGCGGGCATAGCAGAACTGACCCGAACCGCGCGGCGCTCCTAATCATTGACCCTCTCTCACCCTATGAGTAACTCTCTCAGCGCAACTTTGCCCGTGGACCTTAAAACCACCGGCCCGGATCGGACAGCCGTTGAGGGCCGCGTGGCGGCCTCAAGCCACCAGCAGCGAGCGCCGAAACGCTTTGGTCGCCGCGGTGTGTTTCTCGTCGCGGTGGGTGCACTGATCTTGGCCGGGCTGACGTTTTGGTTCGTGAATAATGCCGGTGATGAAACGACTGACGACGCGTCCATTGAAGGCATGTGATTCAAGTCAGTCCAAAGATTTCGGCGCATGTCAAAGCCGCCCATTTTGAGGACAACTATCAAGTCAAGCGGGGCGAACTGCTCATTGAATTAGACGCCAGGGACTATGAAGTGGCTCTCGCCAGTGCGCTGGCCAACCTGGCCTCGGCCCAAAGCAAGCGGACGGAATCGGAGGCGCAGGAGAACGTGACCCGGGCCGGCTTGGGGCAGGTCGAGGCCGATCTGGCTAGCGCGCGGGCTACGGCAGAAAACGCAGAGGCCGATTTTACCCGCAACGAGCAGTTATATAAGACCCATGTGATCGATCGGCGAGAATATGATGCCTCGGCGGCTCAGGCGAAAACTGCGGCGGCTGCCGTGGAGTCAGCCTTGCAAAGGGTAGCTTCGCAGGAAGCGCAAATCCGCCTTGCCTCCGCGCAATATGTGACGGCTTCCGATGAAGAAAAACAGGCGGAAACTCAAGAGCAACAAGCCAGGTTGCAACTGTCCTACGCCAAAATATTCGCTCCCTTTGACGGGAGGGTGACCAAGAAAAGCGTCGAACCGGGCAACTACGTTCAACCGGGCCAAACCCTCTTTTCGCTCGTTCCGCCCGAGGTGTGGGTGATTGCCAACTTCAAAGAGACACAGCTCAGGAACATGAAAGTCGGGCAATCCGTCTCCGTCCGAGTGGATGCTCTACCCGGCCGTGATTTCAAGGCCCACGTGGAAAGTTTGCAGTTTGGCACCGGTAGCCGGTTTACCTTGCTGCCGCCGGAAAACGCTACGGGAAATTTCGTCAAAGTGGTCCAGCGGGTGCCGGTGAAGATCGTTTTCGACGAGGCGCTGGCCGATCTTGAACGGCTCCGGGCCGGAGAATCGGTTGAACCGAGGGTTGACACGCGGAACGGCTTCCCCGAAAAGAGCCACCGGGCGGCGCCGCTGCCGCCTGCGATACTCGGTTCGGCAGCAGGGACCGTGACGAGCGGTCAGCAATGAAGCGACTCCCGCTTCCACAGATCCACTGATTGTAACGGACGCAATTCGCCTAAGGAACAGATGAGCCACGCCATCACACCGAGCGGACGGGCGATCAATCCTTGGTGGATCGGATTAACCCTGACGATCGCAACCTTCATGGAATTGCTGGACACCAGCATCGCGAATGTCTCGCTCCCCCACATTGCCGGCGGACTCGGAACCAGTCTGGACGAAGCGACCTGGGTTCTGACTAGCTATCTTGTCGCAAATGCGGTTGTTCTGCCTCTGAGCGCCTGGTTGAGCCGCGTGTTCGGCCGGAAAAGATATTATATGGTTTGCGTGGCGCTGTTCACCGCGAGCTCCTTTTTATGCGGGACGGCGCCGAACCTCGGGCTGTTGATTTTCTTCCGAGTTCTGCAAGGCATCGCTGGTGGCGGGTTGGCTCCTTCGGAACAAGCCATGCTGGTGGACACGTTTCCGCCTGCAAAACGCGCTGCGGCTTTTGGGCTTTACAGTATGGCGATCGTGCTGGCTCCGGCGCTTGGGCCGACACTGGGCGGTTGGATCACCGATAATTCTTCCTGGCGCTGGATTTTTTTCATCAATATTCCAATCGGTCTGCTGTCGGTTATTCTGACCAGTCGGCTGGTCACCGATCCGCCCGCTTTCACCGAAGAGCGTCGCCGGATCAAAGAATCCGGAAGAAGCCGAGTCGACTATGTTGGGATTTTGCTCTTTGCGATTGGTTTTGGATGCCTGGAAGTTGTGCTCGACAAAGGCCAGGAGGACGACTGGTTCGGCAGCCCGTTCATTACGGCGTTCACCCTGGTCAGTCTGATGGCGTTAATCTTTGCTGTGGCGTGGGAGCTTCATCACGAGGATCCGGTGGTCGATCTTACTCTGCTGGGGAACCGGAATTTTGCCTTGGCGTCCGGACTTTTTTTCCTTTTTGGCTTTATTTTGTTCAGCAGCACCGTTCTGATGCCCCAACTTCTGCAATCACTGGATAGCTACGATGCAACAACTGCTGGCATGGTCCTCACCCCTGGTGCTTTGGTCATTGTAGTGATGGCGCCATTTATCGTGCGGCTCACCCCGATTGTCGGAGCCAAACGGCTTATCTGCGTGGGATTTTTCTTTATCGCGGTGGCGGTATGGCATGTGGGTCACCTCGCTCTGAACGCAGATTACGAAGTTTTTGCGCGGGCTCGCATGTTGCAGGGGTTTGGTCTGGGTTTCTTGATTGTGCCCATCACCCAGGTGGCCTACTCCTATCTTCCGCCGGAGAAAAATAACAAGGCCAGCAGCCTGACCAACTTATTCCGCAATGAGGGCGGCAGTTTTGGCATCACTTTTGCCAACACCATGCTGGCTCAGCGCGCACAGTTTCATCAAAGTATCCTGGCGCAGCACGCGACTCCAGCCAACGCGGTTTATCAAGAATGGCTGCAACATGTCTCCAGTGATTTCATGCACGCCGGTTATTCCGCCATTGAGGCGGCTAATCGGGCCCAGGCTCAGCTGTACGCCATGTTGAATCAGCAGGCTTCGTTGCTTTCTTACTTGGATTGTTTCGTCGGGCTAGTTGTGCCTGCCAGCGTCGGGTTAATCCTGGCTATGGTGATCAAGAATTTCAGGCCACCCGAAAAGCGGGCTCCCGTGCATTAAAAAGCCTACTCGCCGCAATGAAACGCATCCGCGATCACAGAATCTCTTGGAAGATACATATAAAATATTAACCCGTTAGGATGGTCTGTTTTTTCTCTCGTGAATCGAAAGCACTTCTCTGGTTAATAAAAAACAATCGTTCGGGCAATCACCCGTTGGAGTAAGTGGCTTGTTTGCGGTTTGAAGACCACCACCGTCAAAAGGGCACGCTTGTCGAATACGGTGGCTTTCCGTGCTCTGGGCGGTACTCACCGCCAGCGGGTTCGCGGGTGAGAATCCGCTGAAACGCTCCTTGACGCATTTCGGCTTCATCGAATAATACGGACGATTGGCGAGGGGGGTCGAACGGGTCCTGTGTCTATGTTTTGAGAGAAGGAAAAAGATATGCCTGCCGAAGACGCGAAAACTCAAGCGCCAGAGAAGTCGGCCAACGCCGAAGCCCCGAAACCGGCGACCCCTCTCCCGCGTAAGCGCCGGCGCTGGGCTTTGCCACTCATCGTGCTCGTGGCAATCGGAATCCTCGCGGTTGGAATTCCTAAGGTGCTGCGAGCACTGAATACCGTTTCCACCGACGACGCCTACGTGAACAGTTACGTCACCTTTGTGGCCCCCCGTGTCGCAGGGCAGGTGGCTCGTGTGCAGGTCGAAGACAACAACCGGGTGAAAAAAGGCGCTGTACTGGTCGAACTCGATCCCGAGCCTTATCGGGTGCAAGTTGAGATCAAACAGGCCACCGTGGACGCTGCCCAGGCGGATCTGGTCGTGGCGGAGGCATCCGTCCGAGGTGAGGTCGCGCAGACTCGAAGTGGCCGTTTCAAGCTGGTTCATGCCATCGAAGACGTGGACAATCAAATCGCGACCATCCGGGCGCGGGTTGCCACCTGGGAGGAAAGCAAAGCGACCCTGGTCCTCGCGCAGGCGGAGTTTGACCGGACGGAGCGTCTGGTGGCGACCAAAGTGGTGAGTAGCGAGCAGTATGACCAAAAGCGCGAGGCCCTGGATGTGGCGAAAGCGCAAGTCCGCCAGTCGCTGGAGAATATTCATCAAGCCCGCGTTGCTCTCGGATTGCCGGCGGAGCCGGCTCCCGGAGCGAGCCTTGCGGATGTCCCGGCAAATCTTGACCAGAATACGTCGTCCGTTCGGGAGGCCCTTGCCGATCTGTTGCAGAGCGCCGCTAAGCTCGGCCTGGTGCCGCCATCCTACGATCTGATGCCAAAGGAAGTCATTGCCGATTTTTACAAGCGTGATCCCGGAGGAGATATCAATCGCATCTACGCAGCGGTCATCCAGAACGCGCCCGATTTGAAACGCGCTCAAGCAAGTCTGCTTCAGGCGCAGCGCGATCTTGACCAGGCGAAGCTGGACTTGCGGTACTGCACGATAGTGGCCGAGATCGATGGCGTCGTCACCCGGCGCAATGTGAATCCCGGCAACAACGTGCAGGTGGGTCAGAGTCTCATGGCTATCCGCTCCTTGAAGGACATCTGGGTGGACGCGAACTTCAAGGAAACCCAACTCCGTAATTTGCGGATCGGCCAACGGGTTGATCTGAAGCTCGACATGTACGGTGGCAAGCGAACATTTGAGGGACGGATTTCCGGCTTCACTAATGGCACGGGCTCGACCTTGTCGCTCTTGCCTGCGCAGAATGCGACGGGCAACTTTGTGAAAGTTGTCCAGCGCTTGCCGGTGCGAATTGAATTGACGAATTACGATCCGGACAAGGCACCCTTGTTCGTCGGTCTCTCGGTCACACCTTCCGTGGATTTGCAAACTGCGCCTACGGGTCCGCACGCCGGCAAGTTTCTTCAGGCGGAGGCCGAAGCTGATTCTGCCGCAGGCGATAAACCAGCCACTCCATGAGCGCGCCTGCTGCCGCCGAGACAATCGGAAGGCGGGCTTTCAATCCCTGGATTGTCGCGCTGGCGGTTGTTGTGCCGACCTTCATGGAAGTGCTGGACACCACCATTGCCAACGTGGCGCTGCGCTACATTGCCGGCGGGCTTTCTTCGGCAGTGACCGATAGCGAGTGGGTGATCACCAGTTATCTGGCTGCTAACGCGATCATCTTACCAATCTCCGGCTGGCTGGCCGCGAATCTCGGGCGGCGCAGATATTTCCT
>JAFAKL010000313.1 GCA_019235445.1 Verrucomicrobiota bacterium
AGATGACAGAATCAAATCATGAACTAAAACAATTACCAGTGTTACCGATGTCCTGACTGCACCCTGCACCTGCACCCGGTGAACGGTGAACGGTGAACGGTGAACCTTGAACGCCCCGGGTCACCCCGGGGCCTCCCATTTGCCAGATTCGGCCGAACGGAAGACTGCGTCAATCACCGCCATGTTTCTAATCGAACCCTCCAATGAAACAGCCGGCTCCGTTCCCTCTCGGATGCACTGCGAAAAAAGGTCCCCCTGAATCGTGTACTGATCGCAGACCTCAAATTCCAGGGTTTGCGCATTGCGACCGGAGAGGTCGGTCCCGTCATCCACAAAAATCCGGCAAGGCTTGTCAGGGGGCGCGTTAAAAGGAATTATTATCTCTATCCGTCCCGAGGTGCCAATGATTTGCACCCGCTGATAAGGAGCAACCTGAGTGCTGCAGGTGAAAATCGATTGGCCAGACGGAAAATCAAGTATTCCGGACGTCAGGATGTCCGTTTGCATCTCCGGATCTTTTTCAACTATTCCGAGCACTCGAGTGGGCTCCTGGTCAAAGATCAGGCGGGAAGTATAAATCAGGTAGCAGCCGATATCCATCACTGCTCCGCCGCCATATTGAAGAATGTTCCGTATGTTCTTCGGATCCCGATTGAAGTAACTGAAATATCCCGCCATCGATCGCAGCGTTCCAATCCTCCCTGCTCTGACGAGATCGATCGCCTTGCACCATTGTGGATGCGTACGAACCATGAAGGCTTCCTCGATCTTCACGCCGGTGCGATCGCGCGTCTTTAGCAGGGACATCGCTTCCGGCGCTGTGAGGCTAATCGGTTTTTCACAGAGGACATGTTTTCCGGCCTCGGCGGCCTGGATGGTCCAGGGAACGTGAAGATGATTGGGCAGCGGATTATAAACAGCCTCGATTTCCGAATCAGCCAGCAGTTCCTCGTAAGATCCGAAAGCTTTCGGAATTCCCAGCTCCTTCGCGGCTCGCTCAGCTCTCTGAAGGTCCCTCGAAGCGATGGCTGCTATTCGGCACCATTCTCCCCGCTGCATCGCCGGAAGGACCTTCTTTATGGCAATGTTGGCAACCCCCAACACTCCCCAGGCAACCTTTTTGTTCATATCTTTTTAAAGGCTTTTCCCTGATCAGGCGCAAATTCAAAAAGCTATTGCTGGGAAACGCGTGAATTTCAGAGCGATTCGTTGCTTTTGGATTTTTCCAGTTTGACCTCCATCTTTCCAAACCCGCATTCTTCAACTCAGCAAGATTAGGAAATTTGCAACTATGAACCGGAAACGCGTTTTGGTGTTTGGCGATTCGAATTCCTGGGGCTTTGTGCCCTGCGCCGCCAACCAAACCACGACGAGGTATGATACCGCGACTCGGTGGCCCTCAGTCATGGCTGCTCGGCTAGGTTCAGGCGTCGACCTGGTGGAAGAAGCGTTGAGCGGAAGGACAACGGATCTCGATGATCTTCAAATCGACCTCCCATCGGCGCACCTCCGAGGCGCGACCATGAACGGAGCCAAGCTTCTGCCTGCCATCTTGGCAAGCCACCTTCCGCTCGACCTTGTCATCATTATGCTCGGCACAAATGACCTCAAAACGCGCTTCAACAGAAACGCTCACCAAATTGCGTTGGCTGTGCTGGGACTTGCCCGGCTGATCAGAGAGTGCGAAGGGGGCGTTAAGACGGTTTATCCGACCCCGAAGATTCTGCTGGTCGCTCCCCCACCGCTGGGAACGGGGTTTCATGACCCTGCAGAATGGGCTGGCAGCCGCGAGAAAAGTCTGGAGCTTGGCTCAGCTTTTCGAGACGCAGCGGCGGTAGCACACCTCCCTTTTCTGGCTGCCGGGAAATTCATCACCACCGATGGCATGGACGGCATTCATTTGACAGCCGAAGCACAGGTAAAGCTCGGCGAAGCCGTCGCAAAGAAAGCCTCCCTCATTCTCCAAGGCGTGTGAAAATTTCTGACTCTGATTTGCAGATTGGCTTGGGTCGGCCTTCAATGTCTCGCCGCCGTGGAGTATTTCCCCGACCCCAAATTGTAGTGTCAAAATTGGGCCTATCGTCTGCATTTGGGTACCCCAGGCCTGCAGTTTGGACATTACCAACGTCTTTATATCGGCGCGGAGGCGCCAACCAACCCTTTCCTAGGGCTGCGCCCCATAAGCGTTAACCTATCGCAGCGGCAGGGAGGTGCCGTTACGCATTTATCCCGGAGGGATTAAAACGAGGGTAGCCTGGCACGAAGTGCCTGGAAACAAGAGAAAAGTGGACCCGTCCCGGAGGGACGGTTGATGCGCTCACTAGTACTAGTGCCAGAGATATTTTTCGTCGACTTTACGTCGTGCGCTTTTAGAAACGCGAGATTT
>JAFAKL010000353.1 GCA_019235445.1 Verrucomicrobiota bacterium
CTTTTCAATGACCTGCGCAAGAAGATCGAAACCTTACCGGAAAGCGACCGTATTAACCTTTCCACAGACACTTGGGCAATGGTCGAGTCCGGCAATCTGCCTGCCACGGCCTACCTGGATCTGATCGAAGATCTCCGTCGCGACGAC
The DNA here is from genome assembly GCA_019235445.1 of Verrucomicrobiota bacterium. GTDB lineage: Bacteria > Verrucomicrobiota > Verrucomicrobiia > Chthoniobacterales > JAFAMB01 > JAFAMB01. The sequence continues at coordinate 148 of JAFAKL010000353.1, forward strand.
AGTTTCGCCTTGTGGCAATGCGCATTGGGAACGGGCGAAACATTTAGTGCTTTAAGGCTGATAGATCGCCTTGAAGAGGGCCGACCGGGCCGGGAAGCATACCAAAAGTATATCTGCAGTCTCTTCGCTCCAAAATTGCGGGTGCTTGGGTGGGACCAAAGGCCGGGAGAAAATGCCGAAACGGGGAGCTATCGGGCGATGTTGATTGAGACGCTAGGTTTTTTTGGAGATCGAGATGTGATGGACGAGTCTTTCAAGCGCTTTGAAGAGTATCGCGCAAACCCGGCGTCGCTTGCGCCCAATCTTCGCTCTGCCGTCATCGCGGTTGTAGGCCGTTACAGTTCGGAAAGCATCAATTACGAACTTTTATCCATGATATCCAATACGCGAAGCGAAGAGGAAAAAGGAATGTATCTCCGAGCGCTGGGCGCGGCGCTCGATCCGGAATTGGCGCGGGAAACTTTACCATATTTCCTCTCGGAAAAAGTGAAGCCGGGTGACGCGGCTGGGGCCTTGGAATATTTTGCCGCCAATGTCGAACACCCGGACATTGCCTGGTCGTTTGCTGTGGCCCATGCGAAAGAATTGCAGGAACGGTTTGGGTGGCTTCGGCAAAGCCGCTGGCTTTTCTCAATCGCGAGCGGGTTCTCGGACAGCCAACGAGCCGACGAGGTATTATCCTTTGGGAAGGCCAATCTTCCGCCGTCCGCCCTTCACGAACTGGAAACTGCCGTCGAGGAAATTCGCTTTAGAACAAAACTCAAAGCGAGGATTTTGCCGGCGATCGATGCCTGGATCAAATCCAGCCCGCACAGCGAAGAGAAAAGGTAATTTCAGGGATTCAGAATTCGGGAGTCAGGAGTCTGAGGACCATCGCTTCCTTCCGAAGTCTTCAATTCCTGAATCCTGACTTCTGACTTCTGAATTCTGGAATTACCCTTTCTCTTCGCTGTGTGGGCTGAGCAATCTCACGAGGATGTCGCCCACTAAGTTTGGATTAGCCTTCCCTTTCGAAAGCTTCATGACTTGGCCCTTCAGGAAATTGATCGCGACAGTTTTCCCTGCCTTATAGTCTTCCACGGACTTAGGATTGGCTGCAATGACTTCGACGCACAACGGTTCAATGGCTCCGGTGTCGCTCTCCTGTTTCAATCCCCTCTCCTCGACGACAAGCCCGGGCGACTTTCCTGTGGCAAACATTTCTGCGAAAACGTCCTTGGCCTGTTTGCTGCTGATTTTCCCGCCGTCGACCAGGTCAACCAGCTCATTTAGCTGCTTGGGCGGAATCGGGCAGGCGGAAATAGGTTTGTTCGCAGCACTAAGCGCGCTGAGCAAATCGTTCAGGACATAGTTAGCAACCGCCTTAGGTTTGCGTGCGCCTCTAGCCGCAGCCTCAAAATAGGCAGCTAACTGAAGGTCGTCCGCCAAGACACCGGTGTCGTATTCGCTCACTCCATATTCCCGCACGAACCGCTCTCGCTTCTCCCAAGGTAACTCGGGGAAGAGAGCCTTGACTTTGTTCATGAAGACTTCTGTCTTCACCGGCAAAAGATCCGGGTCAGGGAAATAACGATAATCGTGGGCAAATTCTTTGGTCCGCATTGAAGATGTTTTGCCCAGGTCGTCGTCCCATCGGCGCGTCTCTTGGTGCAGTTTGCCTCCCCCCTCCAGGAGTTCGATTTGCCGGTCAATTTCATAGGCCAAGGCCCGTCGGACACCGCTGATGGAGTTGAGATTTTTCAGTTCGATCTTGGTACCGAGCGTCACTTCCTCCTTCTTGCGGACTGAAACATTACAGTCGCAACGCAGCTGCCCTTTCTCCATATCGGCATCGCTGACGCCGCCATAAATCAACGCCTGTTTGAGCGCGGTCAAGTAGGCGAACGCTTCTTCGGGCGACTCAATATCGGGTTCCGAAACGATTTCCATGAGCGGAGTACCGGCCCGGTTGAAGTCAATTCCGCTCGCGGTACCGAAGTGAAAGCTTTTCGCAACGTCTTCTTCCAGATGAATTCTGACCAGACGAACCCGTTTGTTGGGGGTTCGTATATTCTTCTGTGCATCCTTGGGATAGGCCAGGTCATGCAAGGGGACTTCGCCTTTGAGGCAGAGGGGCATATCATATTGCGAAATCTGATAATTCTTCGGCATGTCAGGGTAAAAATAATTCTTACGGTCAAACTTGCAGACCGGTGCCAAGTCACACTTCAGGATCAGCCCGGTAAGCGCCGTAAGCTTCAGGGCTTCCAGGTTCATCACGGGCAATGCGCCGGGCAGCCCCAGGCAAACGGGACAGAGATGAATGTTAGGTTCTGAACCGTATTCGACGGCGCAACCACAAAACATTTTGCTCCTGGTCTTCAGCTGGACATGCACCTCCAGCCCGATTGTTGCTACGTAATCACTCTTCATGCGTCAGCCGGCAGAGCCATTATTTCTACTCTTGGAGGCAAGGAGCCGCAAGGGGAACCGGACTAAAGCAAAGCGGGAGTATGTGTACAGCGCCGCTTGAAGACAAGAAGTGCAGGGCGGTGGTAAGTAAGGCGTCTCGCCTTACCTCCGAAAAGGCGCAAAGCGTCCCCGCTTTGCCTACAAGAAGTGGCAGCGTACTGATAAGTGAGGCCGACAACGTGGCGCTAAACACCTACCAGCGGGACGGTTTGCTTACGACGACAGCGACTGGGCCCGCTGCCTCAGCAAATGATCACACAAAACCAGAGCTGCCATGGCTTCCACCATTGGAACAGCCCTGGGCAACACACACGGATCGTGACGGCCGCGCGCGGCGATTTCAGTAGATTCGCCTGAAACCGTAACGGTCTGCTGGGCGCGAAGAATCGTCGCGGTCGGCTTGAAAGCCACTCTGAAAAAGATGTTCTCACCGTTGCTGATTCCACCCTGGATCCCCCCAGAGAAATTCGTCCGGGTCCGCACTTTGCCGTCGCGCATCTCGAAAACGTCATTGTGTTCGGCGCCAGTAACCTGGCTTCCGGCAAAGCCCGATCCGATCTCGAATCCCTTGGTGGCGGGCAGACTAAGCATGGATTTCGCC
>JAFAKL010000414.1 GCA_019235445.1 Verrucomicrobiota bacterium
ACCCAGGCACTTCGTGCCTGGCTACGATCAGCCTGTCCCTCCGGGACAAAAGCCATTCGCCCATCGAAGGGCTTTGATTAAGTTAGCGCTTAGGGGGCGGAGCCCTAGGAAAGACAACAAAGGAAACAGCAGCGCTGAAAGCGCGCACCAAATGCACGCCAACGGATCACCCGCTCCTTCAGAGCTGGATTCCTATAACTTAATCTTCCCTGGGACTCCGCCTGGCTTCGCTAGGCTGCGCCCCAGGCTATCCCAGTTTCTCGCCTTCGGCGCTCCAGATCGCAACCCAGGACCAAACACCGCATTGTGACGCCAAACACTTACCGGCACGCCGACCCTCCGACACGTTTCCCCAGCCTTGCCGCGGCAACATCGTTACCGAAAAGCGTGAGCAGCAGGCCTTTCGTATTCGACAGGACAAAATCGTTCAGTCACATTCAGTAATTCCGCTATTAAATAGTAATCGCAGGCGGCAGTGGCGTCGTATTGATTGGAGTGATCAACAGACAAACTATGGTAGCTGCTTTGAAGGCAACAGGCCGGTTCGAGAACGAAGGCAAAAATTTGCAGTTCTTTTTTTTGCAGCCTCTCACTCGCAGTGTTTCTGGTTTTCCTGATTACGACCCGGGGCACATCGGTGAGAAAATCCCGCTCAAACGGCTCTCAATTCTCAGGCTGTGACTGAAAATGACGAGAGAAATTCCGCGCGAAAGGTGGCCAGGCGGCGACTGGCTCCAGAAGCTTTGTTCCTTTTTCTTTTTGCCTGGCTCGCTGCGATCGTCACCTTTTTTCTCAGACCAGGCCCAGCGCCCGCAGACTCGAATTTTGGCGTGTTGCAGTTTATAGGTTCCACCTTTATCACCGGCCTGGAGTGTTTTGTTTTTGGCTATGTCTGGTCGCGCTTCTTCAGGCAATTCAAAACCGGGTGTGCTTTCGTGATCATCTTGTTTTTTACCTACCTCGTCTGGGCGGGGAGACATCCGCGATAGACCGTTGAGGCCAGTGATGCGATAGGCGATGCTAATGGTTCTGGGGCCTCCTGTATTTACAGACGCTGACATCGGGACGGCGAGATAATGAAAAAGAACAACAGAATCGAAAATCAACGTTTGCAGATGGGCGCGCCGGGACTCGACGATATTCTGAGCGGCGGCCTCATCGCACACCGATTATATTTGGTGGAAGGGCACCCGGGTTCCGGAAAGACCACGCTTTCTCTGCAATTCCTGCTAGAAGGGATAAAGCGCCAGGAAAAGTGTCTCTACGTTACCTTATCGGAAACTAAGGAAGAACTTAGCGCCGGAGCAGAGTCCCATGGTTGGTCGCTCGATGCTGTAACAATCATCGAGCTGATGCCGGATTCGAAAGAGCTTGACGGTAACGCGCGAGTCACGATGTACCATCCTTCGGAGGTGGAGCTTAGCGAAACGACCAAGCGGGTGTTAGATGCGGTGGAAAAGTTCAAGCCGAGCCGAATTGTGTTTGATTCGCTCTCCGAGGTGCGGCTCTTGGCCCAGAATCCTTTTCGCTATCGCCGTCAAATTTTGGCGCTCAAGCAGTTTTTTATCGGCAGGCAGTGCACGGTACTGCTTCTCGACGACGGGTCCGCTGAGGGAGTCGATCTTCAACTTCATAGCATCGCTCACGGCGTCATCTCGCTCGAACAAGTTAGCTCCGGATACGGTGCCGAACGCCGCCGACTTCGCATTACCAAGTTTAGAGGCACAGATTTCCGGGGCGGTTACCATGACTTCCGTATCCAGCGGGGTGGGTTGATCGTGTTTCCACGTCTGGTGGCCACCGAACATCGCGAGGCCTTCGGTCCGGCACAGGTGAAGAGCGGAGTGGCAGCACTGGATACGCTTCTGGGGGGTGGCCCGGATCGAGGGACCAGCACGCTGCTCATGGGGCCGGCTGGTTCGGGAAAATCAACCATTGCGGCCCAATACGTAGTGGCGGCGGCAAATCGAGGAGAGCACGGCGCAATCTTTGCTTTCGATGAAAGCGTCCCATCGCTTGAGGCTAGAACCAAGGGGCTCGGAATCAAACTCAAGGAGGCTCGTCAGGCGGGGTTGGTCGATGTGCAACAAGTGAATCCTGCCGAGCTATCGCCGGGCGAATTCGCCTACCTGGTGCGTCAATCGGTCGAAAATGACCAAGCGCGCGTCATCGTCATCGACAGCCTGAACGGCTATGTGAACGCGATGCCCGAAGAACGATTCCTCACCGTTCATCTTCATGAGCTTTTGACCTATCTCGGCCAGCAAGGGGTGACCACCCTGATGATGGCTGCGCAGCACGGATTAATTGGCAGCAACATGCAATCGGCCTTCGATACCAGTTATCTCGCCGATTCGGTGATTATGCTCTGCTACTTCGAGTACGCGGGGAAGGTCAAGAAGGCCATTTCAGTGGTGAAAAAGCGGACCGGAGCACACGAAGAAAGCATCCGGGAACTTCAATTTGATAGCAATGAAGGGATCCGTTTGAGCGAACCGCTGACGCAGTTCAGAGGCATTATGACGGGGACCTTGGTAGAGACAGAAGGGGAGAAACGCCATCGTAACCGAGCGAAGAAGGCGGATGGAAACGCACGTGCATAGCTACGAAAAGCGCGTTCTGTTTGTACCCCCGACGGTGCGAGACGGGGAGATTACGCGTTCGCTGTTGGCCAGTGCTGGCCTCCGCTGTCTGCCATGCAAGAATCTTGACCAGCTGGTTAAAGAGGTTCGTTCCGGAGCGAGCGCTATCCTCCTCACGGAAGATGCCTTGATCTCGGAGGGCATTGAAGACCTTCTGGGGATTTTAGAGAAACAGCCGCCATGGTCAGACCTTCCCGTGGTCCTGATGATGCGGCAGGACGATCAGACGGATCGGGTGACAACGGTCTTACGGGGGCTGCGCAACGTGACCCTGCTGGAGCGTCCGGCACCCACGCGAACCGTGGTCAGCGCGGTGCTGGCCGCAGTGAGGGCTCGAGAACGGCAATACCAGATCCGCGAGCAATTTGAGTCCATACGCCAGGGAGAAGTACAATCACGGGAACTCCAACAGCAGCTTGAAGTCGCCGTCGACGCTTCGGAGCTCGGCACTTTCCATTGCGGCATGCCCCTCGATAAAATCGTTTGGAACTCCCGGTGCAAAGCCCATTTTTGGCTTCCGCCGGAAGCCGAAGTCGATTTCGAACTCTTCTATTCCATCCTCCACCCCGACGATCGTGAACGTACACGCGAGGCCGTAGACGCCTGTGTATGGCAAGGCAAAATTTACGATATCGAATATAGAACGGTGTCGCCTCGAAACGAGGTGCGGTG
>JAFAKL010000455.1 GCA_019235445.1 Verrucomicrobiota bacterium
TTCATTTTCGCCTCTGCTCCCTGTCGACTTACTCTGATCTGAACCATGCCCCGAGGTAAAAGGGAGTCACAACGTAGTTGAGAGGTGACCGCCTTGGAAAGGTCGCCGGTCCGCTCGCCTTTGAGAGCTATTTCGGCGACAGTACACTAGCTTCGGAAAAGGCTGGGACAAACAAGGCGCCGTGGGGAGACTTCATCCCTGTGACAACAGGAGTCACTAGCCCAGTGCTCAAATCCACTTTGCCGAGAATCCCATCATTATCGCTTGCTGAATAAGCGCCCCCGGGCTGAAAGGCGTCGCTCTTTACGGCGTAAACAGTGTCTCCGGCGGTATCAACAACGTAGATCGTTCCAGACGGAGTGGTCGGGAATACGGTGTCATCCACGGTGATCTGAGTGGATGTGCCATTGCTCAGGTGCAGACGAAGAGCCACCTGGTTTGGCGATCCGGGAGCGTTAACAAAGATCAGGTCGCCATCTGCTTGACTGTCGAGGACGAGGTCGCCCGCTGAATCGACCGTAAACGAATCCGGATCTGATTGAGGGGCAACCACTTTCTTTCCGGTAGGAATATCGATGAGCGACGCATTGCCCTTGAGTACCGGTGTCACAAAAACCTTATTATCGAAGATTCGGGCTTGGACGATAGAAGGAAATATGTTTTGGCCCTGTGCATTCAAGGCAGGGTTTGAAGCGCTGATGAACGTTGCGCCTTCGGTGAAAACGATGTCGTCGTACCCGCCCTTATGCGCCGGCGCTTGGGCATAGGTGAAATCTCTTTGTCTCCCTGTCTTTGGATCGATGAGTGTCAATGCTGGATTGGAGTCCTCGTTACGCAGCGCCCAAAGATTCTTGTCGAACGGGTTATATTTCAGCCCGTCCGCCCTGCCAGCGACATTGAAGGTGCGCAGCAATTTGCCAGTCGCGCTGTACTCGACGATGGTACTGACACCTCCTGTGCCGTCGGGATTGGTGGCGTTGGCATAAACGATGTAAATGTCCCCATGTGCCGTCGTAATTGAATCGGGATTGGTCAGTCCGACAGGCGGAGCTGCAAAGACAGACACAGTGTATGGAGGCTTCGCAACGGGTTCCCATCCGTAAGCTTCAATGCCTGAAGCAGCCGCAAGCGTAATCGAGGCGACGACCAATTTCTGAAAGAACCTTTTCAGTGTGAATTCAATCTTCATTTTAATTTGATAATCGTAACGCTTCTTTTTCGCGGGTTTGGAACGTCGTCGCCAATTGCAGGGCAGGTGACTTTCTCTCCACGCGCAACTGGCTCCGGCGCTTTTCCTTTGTACCCTGTCTGTACGGTCCTGAAAAGAGGAGGTTACCAATCATCGCCCGGGCCTGTCCCCTAGAGAATTGTTATTTTCTCGTGACATTCGTTCTCACCTCACGGCTGCTTGATCCCCGCTGTTTTCGCTCGGCCGAATTCCGGCAAAAACCACGGCGCGCCTGGCGACCGATCATCGCGAACCGGGGAGTTCCGCCGGCAAATCAATGACCTCGCGTCGGTAGAGCCGAATCGCGACCCTCTCCAGCAGATTGCGCTGGCCTTGTTTGATGATACACCCCATCCCACAAGACCCAATGACATCGCGATAATATTGCGCACAGACCTCTCGCAATTCTTCATTATTCCAAGGTCCATCTGCTCCAACAACATTTTCCACCTGCAATGCTGCACTTTGAATATCCGTGCCGATGGGCTGGCGCACCTCAGCAGTAAGATCGCTGAAGAACTCGTCTCCAATGCTCAAGTCGAACTCGATGACCGAGTCGATCTGGCTCTCGTCTGACGCGAAAGCGAAAACCTTTTTCATGTTTATCCGGATACACTTGAATTCGATTGTTCCAATAGCCATTTCCGTAGGTGAGTATCAGCGTTAGAATTGAGGGTTGTTGACAGCATTTGGCACTTCCGCAATCGTTGCGCGATGGATTCCGGTTCTTTTTTTTGGGATGAAAAAAAACTCGCCAGGCTAGCGTAGCGCGTTAACCTCACGCAAGCTCCGTAGGTACAGCAATCACCACTGGTGAAACTCGCCGACCGCTTGTAGAACCCAGCCGGCAATCGGGTTCGAACCGATGACCTGCTGATTACAAATCAGCTGCTCTACCAGCTGAGCTATGCCGGCCTATCGTGCGGCCGAGACAATACCAGTGATTATAAAGGCCAGCAACGATTTTCTCTCGCCTGATCAGCGGGTTCATTCAGCCAACAAAGGTGCAGCGGAAGTTTAAGAAATTCCGGAGATTAGCCATAATGTATTGCGTCGAATGCCACTTGGCAGAAACCAGAACGGCGGACTGAGCAGGGTTGCCACGGTGCCTGCGTACGCCCCCAACGGGCTTTGCAGCGCCAGAAAAAGCCTCATCCTTTTATTCAACCACCAGCGTGCGGAGTTTCTCCGCACCAGGAACTCGTAATGTTGGATGACCAGCGGCGAAGCGTGGCGACGCACCACCGTCAGGAGTTCGAGCCAACGCTTCTTGCCCCCAGTGCGGGATTTGTGCCTCTGGTGAATCCGGTACCGGGATAGCACAGAGCCTGTCGTCTGGAAGCGGCAAACTTTAGCGGCTCGAAGAAACCATTCCCAATCAAAGCCGTAATGCAAACTCTGGTCGAGCGGCCCGACGATCTCCCAGGTCTTGCGGGTCCAGAAAACACTCGGCTGGTCCAAAAAGTCCGCCGTCTCCAGCAACTCCTCACTGAAGGACGTAGGCGGCCGGACTGTCTTCTTGCGCGTTCGATGATCGAACATTTCACACCCTCCATAGAGGACCACAGGCTGGTCGAGACAAGATGCTAACAATGCAGAGACTGTCGAAAGCGTGTTCGCGCAGTGCAAATCATCACTGTTCAGCCAGCAGAGGATATCGCCGCTTGCGAGTTGAAAGCCTTCATTGATCGCTGCAGCTTGTCCTCCATCCTTTTTGGAACGCCAGAAGCTCAATTGAGCACTATACTTCTTTAGCACTTCCATCGTTCGGTCGGAGCTCCCTCCATCGAAGACTGAGAATTCTAAGTTAGGATAACCCTGATCGAGCACACTCCGAATCGTCTCCTCAATGAATTGCCCTTGATTGAACGACGGAGTGATCACGGAAACCTTGGGGTAGTTCATTTGAGGGAGCAAAGTGCTGTCTTTTCTTCGACCACGAATATGCCCGCTTCCTTCCTGGAAGCCAAGAAGCCAGCGCCTGAACGAGCAGTCCCTGTCATAAGCAGGCCGTCCATCAACTCATTGGCATCTGCCGAAGCTGAGACCGTCACAGCGCGCTCGACAAACCAGAAGTAGGAATCGAGATTGCGCGTGCAATGAGGCCTACTCCGCCTTCTCATGTTCACAGCGCCAAAAATGAGATGTTACCAGAAAAGAACCGTTTCAATCGAACAGTACTATTGGGACTCATCGTTCTGGAGGCGTTGCTCTTTACCAGCTTTTACACGAGAGAAGTCGCCTGGTATCCTCCCGACAACTTCGATCAGGCTTCATACCTCATCGAGACTTACCGGCTTCAGGAACGCGTTTTCGCGCACGGTCTTGGTCAACTCTGGAAGGTCTTCTGGAGTCGCGGACACGCAGCAGGCGTGCTCTTTCCGATTGAAGGTGCTTTGGCAGGTATTATCATTGGGGGGACGCGATGGCCACAACTCTGCGTGCTCTTCCTTGGATTCTGCGGACTCCAGATTGCCGCCTTCACGACGGCTAGAGCCGCCTGGCAGCGTCGTGTCTACGGGTACATCGCCCTGGGGCTGATTCTTTCGGAAACTACCCTTTGGTTCCTGGACGGAGGCGGATTGTTCGATTTCCGAATCGATTTCCTGGCTTACTGCCTTTACGGCGTTTGGGCTTGCACGGTTCTGCGTTCGCAGCTCTTTCTTCACCGATACTGGTCTCTGGGATGCGCATTGATCGGTATTTTCCTCGTTTTGAACCGCTTCGTAACCCTCACTTACTTGTTGGGGGTTTCTGCCGGATTCGGTCTGTTTTGCGGCGTGGTGGCCATTTTCTGGCGCAGAGACGCCGATCTGGTCTCGCGCATGCAGCAGCGTTTAATCAATTTAGGGCTTTCCACCGCGAGTTTGACTGTCGTGGTCGTACCCGTCCTGCTCAACAACTGGCGAGCAATCGAAGGCTATTACGTCCTTGGCCACGCAGTGGGTGAAGAAAAGTATGTCCGCGCTGCAGTTCTGGGCATCAAAGATCTGCAAGGGCATCTGTCCTTTTATCCCAATTCGATCGCCCAGCATCACCTAGGGAGTGTATTTTTCGGGACGTCAGCCATCGCGATCTGTTGCGGACTCGCCACTCGCATTCTGAGGCGATCGCCCCGGGAAGAGCCGGTCGCCCGCCACGATGAAACGTTTTTTCTGCAAATCATTTTTCTGGTTGGAGCTATCATCGGACCGCTCGTTGTTCTTACGGTAGACATCTCCAAGTCCGCGGTTGTGGGCGGAATTGTCGGTGGGCCGGCCGCCTTGCTCGTCGTCGCCGTTACAGCCTCCGTCGCGTCCAGGCCAAGTCCGCGCGAATCCGTCCTGGGTGGGAGAATTCTGGCTGGCTGCGCGGTCGCGGTTTTCGCATTTGGATTGTACAACCAACTCAGCCAGGCCAGTCGGCATTGGCCCGCCTATGCTCATCGCCAAGACTTAAAACTGCTGGACGAACTCGACAAATCTTTAGCCGATCTTGCTAGTGAATACGGATGGACCCATCCTGGAATTTCCTACGATGTAATTACGGGCTGGCTCAATGCCGGGCCTCCGACCATCAGCGCTTTCGAGCAATCGCGCCAACTGATCGAGTTCCAGCCTATGCTCGGAAACGGGGTTTTGGGAGTAGATCGGGCGAAGGCTATGTCCTTGCTGAAGCAAAGCGATTTTGCGATTTTTACTACCCTCCCGAAAAAGGGTGTTTATCCCTTCTATGCGCTTATCGCCAGCTATTGGGAAGATCTCAAGGCCTGGGCTGATGACAATATGGTCATCGCCCGAATCGTACCATTCTCCAGCTTCACCGCGACACTCTATGTCCGTCCCACGGCCAGGATCTCGGGTCTCTCGGGCGGATGGATCACCAGCCATGGCTTATCCCTGCAAACGACCAGGTCCGTCCTGGAGCGATTCCCAATCATCCGGCTCACGGGCGCCGCAGACTATTCGCGCCTGACAAAACTCCCTTCCGTTGAAGCAAGCATCGAGACAGAAAAGGGTTTGCTGCACACGCCCGCATCGTTCAACCGCGTCGGGGGCAATTACGAAATAGCTGTCGACACGTCGTCTCTTCGTCTCCCGCCAGGAGATAGCGTGGATATTCGGCTTGATTTCGACTCGTTTTTCGTTCGAGAAGCGGAGGGTACCGGGAATGATGTGCGAGAGTTGGTCGTGAAGACACCAACGCTCGTCCAACTGCTCCATCAGCAGCCAGGGTCGGCGTAGCAATCGATCTAGAGGGCGCTAAATTAACATTCGACACGGATATACGGAGCCGCTTTACCAAGATTAACATAGTTAGTTAACTCGCCGATAGCGGAACTGTAAAGATCAAAGAATCCCCTGAAAAACTGAGGGAAAGCGTCGTCGACAGATATGACTAGCAAAGCAAACAATGATAATGCCGAAGATTCCTCTTCAAATGCTCTCCGAAGTATTCAATCATCCAAAGATGATTGAACATCCGCACCGAAGCCTTTTCGAAGATTGCTGGTGAGGCTTTTTTTCGGCCTTGTCACAGCTTGAAGTCAGCCTTTGCGGCGTCCTGCGCGAACATGTTCACGGTGTCCAGCGACAAATCTGCCAAATCCATGCCGGTCAATTTTAACGCCTTATTAAGGATATCATGCGGCACCGTGACAATGTCACACCCACAATGATCGGCTTGGAAGATATTTAAGACCTCCCGCACACTCGCCCAAAGTAATTCGGCCTTCGGGAGATCCTCCAGTAAAGCCTTGCTGGCTCGCATGGCAGGGGAGGGATCTCTGCCAGTATCGGCGATCCGTCCCGCGAAGACCGAAACGACCGCGGGGACCTCGGGGTGCAGGACCCGGGCTACGTCGCGCACCTGCTTGAGCGTCAAAATGGCGGTGATATTCAGCTGTACTTTTGCCGCGGCAAGTTCGCCAATGAGCGGAATAGAGGATTCCCCACGCGAATTGGTAATCGGAATTTTTACGAAGACATTTCTCTGCCAATCCCGGATCTTGATCGCTTGCCGTTTCATCTCCGCAAATTCGTCGGAGAAGACCTCAAAGGAAATGGGCTTGTCCTTGATCTCTTTCAGGATTTCCCGGGCGAAAGCTTCGTAATCCCGGATACCGGCTTTACGCATCAAAGTTGGATTAGTGGTCAACCCTTTGATCAAAGGATTGCCGTAAAGATTGACCATTCCATCCTTGTCAGCTCCATCGGCAAAGATCTTTATGTGAAGAGTGTCGAGTCCATGCATGGCATTTTGAGAGTTAGAATTTCAGTGACCTTCGCGGCCTCCAAGAGTTTACCCCCCTGTAGTCCGGTTGCCGTTCTGATGCCTCTTGAATAACCCAACCAACAAAAACGCTTTTGCAGCCGGCGTTGAACCCACAGTCCACGTTTCGCATGGATCTCCGATGATGAAGCTGTTTGCAAGATCAATTTTGGAGCACGTCAGCTCAGGCAACAGTGTCGGAACGGGATGGGTAGGATGGGTAATCATAAGGGTTAGTGTGCCGGAAGCTCAGAAAATTTCGCCAGATGCTTCCGAGCAACATGATGGCTTTTGGGGCAGGCTCTGGATCTCGGCTTGGTCCAGACAGAACTTTCTTTGACCGTCGGGCGCACAAATCAACTAAGAAGTTGGCGATAAAGGCCAAGAACATTTTTGGCGGTGATCTTCCAATCGAACTTTCTAGCTTGGGTCAGAGCCAAACTAGATTTTTGCAAATAAAGGTCTGGATGATTCTCGAGTTCAAGCATCGATCGAGCCAGATCCTCGCTGGTTGCGTCGTAGTAAAGTGCAGCCGAACCACCAGCTTCCTCCAAACTCGTATTCCTTCCGGTAATGACAGGGCAACCCTGACTCAAGGCTTCCACAATAGGCAAGCCGAACCCTTCGTGATGGCTTGGGAAAACCAATGCGAAAGCTTCCCGATAAAGGCGGTTTAACGTCTCTCCGGAAACGTATCCTAAATAGCGGACCAGACCCCGCTGCCCCATTTCCTGAATGCGCTGACGGAGAAGTTCGGATTTCCAGCCTGACCCACCCGCGATCACTAGCGGTCGGCGATGCTTAGACCGGTGCGAATATTGTTCCAGCGCGTCGAGCAAGGTGCCATAGTTCTTTCTTGGCTCAAGAGATCCAACAGCCAGCCACGCACGGGAGGAAATCTCTCCCCGGGGATGCGCAACAACAGCAAAACGGGAGGCGAGCGGAGCCACCGTAGATACCAAATTTTGCCGAGCGCGCAACTTGGGGAAAATCCTTTCAAATTCGCTCCGAGTACTTTGGGAAATAAATACAAAACCGACCGCGCGAGAAACCGCGTCCAGAGTGCCTTGCTGGCAAACCAAGCGATTCACTTCGGTCGTATATTCAGGATGAGTCCAAAAACTCATGTCGTACACTGTATAAACAAGCTTAGCCGATCCAACTTTGGGAGCTTGATAACAGTTCGCGTGAACGATCTCTGGGCTACCAGGCAACTCGCCGTTGCCAGAAGCAACCGCCGCCCAGAGTTCACGTGCTTCTCCAATTGTCATATGACGGAATGGTTCCTTGGTATTCGGTCGCTGGAGGCGAGTTCCCCCCGAAGTATCGGGGTTCAGCCAGGTGCCAAAATGGTGATAGAGATAAAACTCGTCGTCTGGCGCGCTTTCCGCCAATGCCTTCGCGAGCAGGTCGGCCGCCCACCCACAGGCGGCTTTCGGTCCACAGGTTTGTGCAACGTCAAAAGCTATTCGCATAAAGCCGACTAGTTGGATCGAAATCAGGGGAGTTTACTGAGAGGCAATCAAACGCCATCCTCAGCGTTCTGGAGAGATGTTTCCCCGACGAAGGGCTTTCCCCAGGCAGTTCCGGCAAAAGCGGCAAGCATTCACAATCTTGATTCGAGCTCTCGTGCGACCGTTGCTCCACAATTGTGAAACTCGGCGACGCAGGCGCCTATCCCAAGTCGGTGCCAATTTTACAAGCATTTGCGCAAGCGATGTGACCTCTGCCGGGAACGAAAAATCTTTTGCCCGCTGCACTCCACGGCATCGCAGTTCTGCCCGCAATTGTTCGGAAGAAGCCAGCTTTGTCATCGCATCCGCCAGCTCAAAGGGCTTTTTAGGGTCTACCAACAGGGCAGCCTCGCCCACGATTTCGTGCAGGCTGCCTTCATGGGACGCCAAGACTGGGATTCCTAAGTTCATGGCTTCCAGAGGCGGAATGCCAAAGCCCTCATGCAGCGAGGGGAACACAAGAACATCGGCCCCAGAGTAGAGCTGCGCAAGTTCCTCATCAGAGACATGGCCTTTAAAGACGACGTGATCGCTGATGCCCAGAGCCATCGCCAGCTCCTGCAGCGTACAACGTCGTTTATCATCGCTGCCGGTCAAAATCAGATCCCAAGCAGCCGAACCGGCCTGATGTTGGTAGATCTGGAAAGCAATGAGCAAAATCTCGTGGTTCTTGTGCAGCCAAAAATTCGCAGGATAAAAAAAATATGGATTTCTCCTGCATTGCGATGGAATATCACGGACCTTAATTCGGTCATGGATCGCAAGATAGGTCCGGAAAATCTTCCCGGCTGGCACTCCATAGTGATGGATCAAACGGCTGCCAGTAAACTCGGAAATCACTTGAAATCGGCTCGCGTGTTGCACCATGCCCGCGAAATATTCTTCCCGTGTTTGCCTTTCCTCCTCAGTGATTGAAAATGGGTAATCACGGTGCAAAAGATCGACAATCATCGTCACAGCCGGAATTCCGCAGTCAGGAAATCGGATCATTCCGAAGGGAGCATAGAGAACATCAATACTATTCTTTTGGAAGCCATTTGGCGTCAAATTGACACCGGAATCGGGCCACTCGATACAAATCACGGCGTCGTGTTCAGTTGCGATCGCCTCAACCTCGTGATGTGTCGAAGCAGCGGTGATAAAATAAAAGCGAAAGTGAGGCTCTGAAAATTGCTGCAAGGCCCGGATGAATTCCAAAATGGCGGGCTTTACGCCGCCATTGACTCCTCCGGGGAGCATCGGTGTCAAATCGACCGCGACCTTGATTCGCTTGCTTCTTAACCTGCGTATCATGTTTGCCCGCTTGAACATCGTAGCACACAATCGAAGTCTGATCATCGGCCCTTGCCGAGATCAACGGACAACCATTGCGATTGCCTCCCAAGTTGAAAATGCTGTTGGCGATTAGCATTGACCTTCACCGGGCTCGCACGAGCCGTGACACCATGATGAGACACACTCGGCTGAGCATACGGGAAACCACCGGCTCGATTGAGCTATCCGCCCTCGGACCGCCAGTCCGGCTCGGCCCTCCTTGCCGGCGCCCCTTTTGAATAGCAACCATATGCCAGATACACATGAGACGATCATTGAGCCGCAACGCCGGTAGCAACTCCGCTGGCATCGACTCGGAATCGATGTCGTCTCCTGCGGTGCGCACCAGCCGTGGATTTACCATATTATCGATACATATTGTGTTTATGCGTGACGGAGTCGCTTGCGTTACCAGGAAGACCCTCTAAGATTCCGAGAGTCTATCCGATTTGGACCCCGCCGCGAGCCCGACGTTGACCTTCCGGGAAGAAGACAAAGCCGGCACTCTCCACTCAGGGCCAGGTGTTTTCTGCGCTGGACAATTTTGACTGGTAACACATATGAAAGTGCTCGGAAGGTATTTGCTCATCGCTTCTACGTGCTATGTACTGTGCGGCCAGGGTTTTGCTATCGACGTGCTCACCTATCACAATGACAGCGCACGTACCGGCTTGAACTCTCAAGAAGCCATCCTGACGCCATGGAACGTTAGCGGAAACTCCTTCGGCTTGATACGAAATCTCCCGGTGGACGGAGCAGTATTCGCCCAGATTCTCTACGTTTCTAACGCACAAGTGATCTCAGCCGGCCAGTGGCTGGGCATTCACAACCTGCTGATCGTCGCTACCGAAAATGACAGCGTCTATGCATTTGATGCTGATTCAGGAGCGCTTTACTGGCACGTTTCCATGCTTGCCGCCGGTGAAGTCCCGTCAGACGGGCGTGATTGCGAGGACTTACCCACTGAAAATGGCGTCACTGCCACTCCAGTAATCGATCGCGCGATGGGGCCGCACGGTAAGATCTACGTCCTCGCGATGAGCAAGACCCCGGACAACGCTCACTATTATGAACGTTTGCACGCTCTCGATCTGGCCACCGGCCAGGATTCTCCAGCTCCGGTCATTATACAAGCAAGTTGCCTGGGGAGTGGTCCCGCCAATGTTTTTGATCCGATGCAAAACAGGGAGCGCGCAGGCTTATTGCTCACCAATGGCAATATTTACACCTCATGGGCATCGTTTTGTGATGACCCTCCTTACAGTGGATGGATCATCGCTTACAACGAGCAGACCCTCGCCCAGACCGCCGTTTTTAATGCCGATCCAAATGGGACTCCGCCTTCCTCCGATCTCCCGGACGGTTCTGGATCAGGCATCTGGCAGGCCGGATCGCCGCCGTCGGTAGACGCAGCCGGAAACCTGTATGTCTCTACCGGGAACGGCCCGTTTGATACCAACCTTAACATTAGCGGTTTTCCGGTCAGCGCCGATTACGGAGACAGCTTCCTCAAGCTTACACCTAGGCTTCAGATTATCGATTATTTCACCCCATTTGACCAGCTAAACCTCGCGATCAATGACCAGGATTTTGGCTCCAGCGGAACTCTCATTTTGGATATTTCGGACAGCAATAGCACCATTCATCACCTGGCTATTACCGCCGGAAAAGATACTAATCTTTATGTTCTGAATCGAGATACCCTTGGAGAATATAACTCTAACGATAACAACATATACCAGGAGCTGGTTGGTGCACTCCCTCCGGACGGAGTTTGGTCCTCACCTGCCTATCTTAACGGGTCAATCTATTACTGTCCCTCACAAAATTCACTGCTGCAGTTCCAATTCAATGCCGCGGCAATGCTCAACCCGGTGCCGTTCTCAGCTACCTCCATTGCGTTTCCCTACCCGGGAGGCGTCCCAAGCATATCTTCTTCGGGGATCACGAACGGCATCGTCTGGATTCAAGAGGGCCTCCCTGGTCAAGTAATCCTACACGCCTATGACGCGACGAATCTCGCAAACGAGCTCTTTTCCAGCGTAGCTGTTAATTTCGGGGCACCCACGAAGTTTGCTCCGCCGACCGTCTGCAACGGAAAAGTGTTCGTCGGCACCATGAATTCGGTTGGCGTCTTTGGGCTGTTGCAAGGTGGACAGGTATCATCGCCAAAAATTCTTGTCACGGTGCCTAATCCACCTGATTTCGACGGAGACGGTAAACAGGACTTTTTGTGGCGCAATGCCGTTTCGGGCCAGGTTGGTATCTGGCTCATGGATGGCTCTGCAATAAAAGCAGCAGCCATCATCGGTTCTCCGCCTCTTTCCTGGGTCATTATCAACACCGGGGATTTCGATGGGGACGGAAAATCTGACATCTTATGGCAGCTCGGCCAGACCAACGAGTATGGCGTTTGGTTTATGAACGGAATTGAAATTGCCGCAACGGAAATTTTTACTCTTCCTTCTTACGCGGGCCAGATTTGTTGCGTTGCTGACTTCGATGGGGACGGGCTCGCTGATCTAGTGACCTTCAACCGGTCCGCAGGGGTCATTTACTTTTGGAAAAATATGGGGTCGTTGCGTTTCGTTGTGCAAACCGGGTATGCCGTTTCGGCCGCGTCGGGGTGGCTGCCGGTCGGTACTGCCCTCCTGAATGGTCCGAGCGCTCCTCCGGCACTGATCTGGCGCAATGCCATCACGGGGGAGATCGCCGCCTGGTTTATGAGCGCTTTCACCTTGAGTTCAGCCGTTTCATTTGGCAACCCCGGTGCGGACGTAGTGCTTCGCGGTTTTGGCGATTTCTCCGGGGACGGCAGAGCGGACCTGCTCTTGTTTAATACTGCAAACAATTTGGTCGGCTACTGGCAATCGGATGGAGCTCAACAGCCAAGCCCTGTAGTTTTGGCGCAGGTTTCGGGAACCTGGGCTCCCGTCGGAGCAGAGAACCTTGACGGTGGTGGCAGTGCAGAAATCGTCTGGCGGCAATCATCGACCGGAGCAGTAGGGACCTGGCAGGTAAGCGGATCCAGTTACTCAGGCTATGTCATTCCAGACCCGGTCGGCTCAGAATGGGTCCTCCAACCAATCGGATTCGCTCCCTAAACTCAACGATTCCTTGATCAGTCGTGCCGCACCAAGGAGATCACGCGCACGAAAGTGGGGATCCCGTTTCAATTTTTCCTCGTAACCCCAATCTATAAAGATCGTTTTACATCCCGCGCTTAACCCGCACTCTACATCTCGCCATCGATCTCCGATCATGAAGCTTTTTGCCAGGTCGATTTTAAGGGCCTCAGCTGCTTCCAACAACATGCCGGCCTGCGGTTTCCGGCAGTGGCAGGGATCGCCGTACTCCGCGCCTCCGTGATAGCACGTCATCACGCGGTCAATTGGCAGCTGTAGCAAAAGCCAGCGATGAATGCTTTCCACTGAGTCGCGGGACAGGGTGCCGCGCCCGACGTCCGGTTGATTGGTTGCGACCACCAGCAGAAAGCCAAGGCCCTTGAGGTCCTGACACGCCTCGGCTACGCCCGGCAGAATTTCGAATTCAGCCAGACTGCTCGGCGGATAGCGTTTACCGGACCGCACCACCGGGCGGTTAATCACGCCGTCCCGGTCGAGGAAGATCGCTCGGCGCGCGGTAGCGGCCTGAGGGTGTATCGGTATCTCGGCGTTCACGCTTCCAGTTTTGGCATCGCTTCCGAGACAAACCTTTTAAACGCGCCGGTGAGCGGTCGCCGTACAGCAGCGCTAACTGACCCGATCATCTCTCGAAGATCGCTTCCACAGGAAGCTGAAAACCCGGCAGCAGATCTGTTGCGAGAGTATCCCTTCTCTCGATCTGCCGAGTTTTTTCGACTCCTCCGAGGCAGAATTGGTGGACCGTGATTGTGCGCGGTTCAGGATCAATTATCCAGAGTTCTCTGACCCCTGCGCGTGCATACTCCTGTTTTTTATTCACCAGGTCCAGGCGACGGGTCTTTGGCGAGAGAATTTCGACGACGAGCTCGGGTGCGCCCTCGGCTCCATCCTCGGTTAAAATTCCAAGCCGCTCGTTCAGAACAACGATCAGGTCCGGTTGAAATACGTTTGTCTCGTCCAGATAAACATCAAATGGAGCATCGAAGAGTTTGCCGACATCGGTGCGCTTCAGATAACTGTGCAACTCGAATTGCAGGTTCCGGGAAATCTCCTGATGAAATCGGTTCGGAGCGGGAGCCATATAGAGATCACCTTGGATCAACTGATACCGCGGCCCGGTTTCCGGCAGGAGCTTGTAATTCTCCACGGTGAGGGGCGGAAAGTTGGCGTTCACAGGCATCACGGGCATAGGTAATTATTACGATCCAAACTTCCTTCGTTCAACGGGTACTTTCCCACTTAGTCTGTTGCACCTTGAGTTTGGGGTGCGAAACAAACAGATGCCAGATCACGGCCTGGAATGCCTCCGAATGCGGCGTGATATTCTGAGAATTCACCGTCGGAATGATGGAGCATGCGTCGGCGACCTGGGCTGTATATCCGCCGTCTCGTCCCACAATTCCCAGAACCGATGCACCAATCTCTTTGGCGTATTGCAGAGCCGAGACCAGGTTCGGACTAACATTTTTCTCGAGGTTTCCACCGCCCACAGAAAATACCATGAGCGCATCTTTCGATTGGAGCCGGCTCCCCTTAAGCCACTCCACGAAGACCGAGGCCCAACCTTCGTCGTTGGTCCTTGCCGTGAGCTCCGATACGTTATCGGTCGGCGCGTAGCATTCCATCCCAGCGATTTTGCGGAAGTCGTTGACCGCGTGAGAAGCGTTTGCCGCACTGCCTCCAACGCCGAGAAAGAACAGACGGCCGCCACGGCTGCGGATGTCCGTCAGCAAATCGACCATTTTTTCGAGGGTTTCGGGATCGAGCCTTTGCACGATCTCCGCTGTTTCGGCCAGATGCTGGCTAGTGTAGGAGGACATAGGATGGGTGTCAGTCAGTTAAAGCGCAACGCACCGCTTTGCAACCCCGGTGTAAGCAAAGCGTCGCCGCTTTGCCCTGGAGTTTGGACATTTCGAAGACGATTTTCAGGCCTAGGTGCCTCTCCGGAGAACGTACTCCCGGAGGGGCACTGCCCTTGAACCGGAGTGAAACCCCTAGCGCTAACTTAACTAAAGGAAACTCCTACAACGGAAGAGCGTATCCTGTCCCAGAGGGACCAAACGAAAGTAGCTTGGCACGAAGTGCCTGGAAACAAGAGAAAGTGGACCCGTCTCGGAGGGACGGTTGATCTGCTCACTAGTCCCACAGATATTTTCGTCGAACTTTTACGTCGTGCGCTTTTTTAGATACCCCAGATACTCCTCTTGAAACGTTCGGCATCTGATAGAAGCAGATTAACATAGATAGTCAGCGACTCCGCCAATGCACTTAGGATGAATTCCGTTTTGCTTTGCGATGCCACCGACCACCGAGGAACAGGCACTGCATACCACCGATCAAAATCACAAACGACGACGATTCGGAGTCGAGGGCTTTCCCCTCGTCCGCCTCCTCGTTCTCGTTCTCCGCTTTGGCAAGGAGAATGACATATCTGGAGGAAACCTTGATCAACCGTCCCTACGGGACTAGACGCGTCTTTTTTCTTTTTTCCAGGCATTTCGTGCCAGGCTACCCTCGTTTTAATCCCTCCGGGATAAATGCGTCACGGCACCTCGGCTTTGCTTACAAGTGCCCGGGAGGGATTACCTACCGATCTACTTCCCGAGACAAAAGCAGTTCACCGAGCTCAACCAGGCCGGCCGGAGAACCGATTTCGTAAAAACGTTGGCTGACTTCGTGTCCGGCAAGTTCCCCCCTTCGGGAAAGATTCTCAAGCAGGTCCGCTAAATCAAAAGAAAGGTCGCTCGGGAAATCATCGAAGATCTGTCTCGTGCAAATCATTAGACCGTAATCGATGTACTTCATTTGCCGCAGCTTGTCCCGCTTGCTATAAAGTCGGATTCTTCCGTTCTCAAACCAGACATTGCTCACGTCCCACGCATCAGCATTTGCAAAAACTGTCATTAAAGCGGGTTTGCCCGCTCCTTGAAACGCAGCTGCCACGGCTCTATAATCCACCGGGAGATACGAGTCCCCGTAAAGCACGTAAAATGCCTCCGGCAAAAGCGCCGATGCTCGCTTTATAGCTCCTCCGGTTCCGAGCAATTTCGGACCGTCAAACGAGTACCTGATTCGAATCCCGAGGGCCGCTCCATCACGGTACCGCTGCTCGATCAGGTTGCCCAGATAACCTACGCATAAGATTACCTCCGCGATACCATTCTGCTTCAGCAAGGCGATCTGATGTTCCAGGAAAGGTCGTCCGGCAACCTCTACCAGCGCTTTCGGAATTTTCTCCGTTAAAGGCCGTAACCGAGTCGCCAGACCGCCGGCGAGAACTACCACAGGAAGCGACATAACGTAAGCAAGTTCTGAAACATCTAATGTACTGTCGCCGAAATAGCATGCCGTTCGCCGCAGGTCAGTTGGCTGCTTTTCAAGACGCGAGCCACGAGCATATCTAAATCGACACGTGAGGAGCGAGCAACGCGCAAAAACAGCCAACTGGCCGCGGCCCAGAGGGTCGCGATGAAAATGGGTCGGCGGCTGCGCCGCTCGTCGGTTACGTATCGATTTAGATATGCTCCAGTCCGGCTCGGACCGCCTTGCCGGCGGCCCATTTTGATCGTAACGAATGGCATGTTATTTCGGCGACAGGATACTAGTCTAGTCCTCGTGATAAAACCTACCCGTGGCACTGACAGGTTCTTGCATCAATTCTGGATGATGACCCTGGTCCCTTCGAAATCAAACCGGAATCGCACCTCGGTGAGACCACTTTCGCGCATGGCGCGGCGCAGCTTTGCTTTGTCTTCCGCGTAGAACATCAAAAAACCCCCTCCTCCCGCCCCAATCAGCTTGCCCCCAAGCGCTCCATTCGCCATTGCCCGATCGTACCACTCATTGATCTGCGGGTTCGACATGTTGCCGGAGCGCTCTTTCTTTCGCTGCCAGTGAACGTCCATCAAGCGCCCGAACTCCTCCAGATTCCCAGATTCCAAAGCCTTTTGGCTTTGCCTCCCAAGGTCTTTTACGAAATGCAAGTTGTCGACCATCGACCTATCCGCAGCCAGTGTTTTGCTTTTCTGTTCCGTCAAGATCGATGCCGCCGTCCGGGAGTAGCCTGTAAAAAAGAGCAACAGATTGTCTTCAAGGTTGTAGAGGGTCTCTTCAGAAATTTTCAGCGGCCAGGCTTCGACCCGGCCATCGGGCATAAATTTGAAGCAGGTGATCCCGCCATACGCGGCGATGTATTGATCCTGTTTTCCAATCGGTTCCCCAAGCCGATTGATTTCGATATCACACGCCTGTTCTGCGAGCTGGGCAGGGTGGACCAGATTCATCTTCCAGGCGTGCAGTGCCTTCAATAGAGCGGTGGTGAAACTGCCCGAAGAGCCAAGACCGGTCCCAGCCGGAATGTCCGCCAACGAGCTGATTTCCAGGTAGGGCGCATCGACACCGACAAGTTTTAAAGCTTCTCTGATAATTGGATGTTCGACCTCCTCAACGGCCTTGACTCGCTCGAGCTTGGAATACTTGACGATAAGCTCCTGAACAAAGGTCCGGTGGAGTGTGATATAGACGTATTTATCGATCGCCGCGGCGACCAGAAAGCCGGAATGCTCCTCGTAATAGGAGGGGAGATCCGTACCACCGCCACCCAGGGAAATTCGCAATGGAGAACGAGTGATGATCATTGGCGTTCAACGTGCGCCGTTCAACGTGCGGCGTTAACGTGCGGCGTGGTCGGTATTCACCATGGGATTCGGCTCGATTTGGACAAACACGATCACACTGCAGCTTGTTTTCGCTGGCGCCAAACGCCGAACGCCAAACGTTGAACGTTAGAATCTGTACCCGCTATTTTCGTAGATTCGCTCCACAATTTCGAGCACTTGTCTCGCCTCGCGCAAACTTGGGCTTGGCAGTCGATTGCTTCGGATGTCTCCTAGAAATTCATCAAGTTCCAGCGACAATGAGGTGTCGTTTCGAGGAAACTCATAGATTACCGTTTCCGGAGGACCCATTTCCGGCACCATTTTGTAGTAGGAGAGCCGTTCCAGACCATAGCTGCCTCCCAGACCTTCGATATGCAGCTTGGCCCGCTTAAAATAGATCTCGAAGGAAAACAGGTTCTTCCATTCGGTGCAACTCACCTGTAACCAGGCGGTCTGGCCGGCTGCGGTGCGCAGACTGAGAAATGCGTTGTCATCGACTGGCATGTTCCAAAAGTAGGTCGCGGCATGACCGTTTACCGTCGTGAATTCACCCATGAAAGAAGCCGCGAGATCGATCAGATGCACGCCTTGGTCGATCAGTTCGCCGCCGCCGCTCAACTTAGGATCGGCTCGCCATTCCCGATCATAATCGATGCGCCCGCCGTGGCCATAACGGCCACGAATAAACATCAGATCGCCGAGATCTGCCTCCCGGACTAATTCATACGCTTTCCGGAACGCCGGATGGAAACGGTGGTTATACCCGATCCGAACCAAAGTGCTCGAGCCTGTTATCGCGGATTCCATCTCCGAGAATTGCTTCGAATTCACGGCTCCAGGCTTTTCCACTAACACATGTTTACCGTTTTCCACTGCCAACATAGTCAGTGGCGCCAAGGCAGCGTTGGTTGCCGAAATGAGCACTACGTCGACCTCTCCATCTGCAAGGACATCTGAAGTCTTTGCCGTCGCTTGACCGCCGTGCTTCGTCACGAGCGCAGAAGCCTTGCCAGGATCGACGTCACACGCCCACTTCAAAGTTCCCTCAGGCAGGGTACCGGCCCGCCTGTTCCCGATGAGCCCACATCCAATAATTGCAAAACCCATCTTTCGCTGGTACTTCATACGGACTTTTCAGAAATAACGCCGTGATTAATCAAGAAAGAATTTATCGCTTTTCCCGGTTTTGCCTGGTCGGGGGAACTGTAGCCGCCGTAGACTTCAGTAGTGTCTGGCTGTTAAGCCATTTCCTGAACCCTCTTGTCGCAGTTTCTGTTGCGTATTTTGTTGGCGTGACCTGCCATTTCCTGCTGAACAAATTCTGGGTCTTTCGATGCCGCCGCAATGATTACATCCGCCAGCTCATGCAATATGTTACCGTCGTCCTGTCCAGTTGGGTCGTGACGATCGCCACCGTCCACTTCTGCCTCTCCTCGATCACCCACAACATTCTGATTGCCAAGCTCTTTGCAGTTCCTCCGGCGACGTTGGTCGCGTTTACTTTGATGCAGTTCTTTGTCTTTCGGAATGTGCAGCCCTCCGCCCGAAAGAACCAGTCCCCGGCAAAGTTTGATCGAATCCCAGACCGGACCTGGGATTAGTGTCCCGAGACGCTGCGATGGTTTACCACTTTAATCCACGGTCCTCAGGAACGATCCGGCGAAGCGTATAGACATCGCTTTTGCCAAAT
>JAFAKL010000237.1 GCA_019235445.1 Verrucomicrobiota bacterium
GCGGTCTGCACTTGCCGGAAGTATCCGGCAGAGTTTTCCTACTTTAACGGAATTTGAAAATGGTAATAGGAAGGCAACGGACGCAAGCGGACCAGCTACAGCTTGTACTATCCCTAAAGAGTCAGCGGCAATGATTGTTCCGGAAAAGTAGAACCCGAAAATGCTGACCGACCCCCGAAGCTTCCAGTTGTTTGGATCTTCGTAAGTGCCTCGGGTTGAACAATGCACCCGGACGGGCTCGAACCGCCAACCTACAGTTCCGTAGACTGTCGCTCTATCCAGTTGAGCTACGGGTGCTTTCCGCCGCGGACGTGACCATAGGGCACAACTCGATTTTGGCAAGGTCAAATCGCGCGCGGGGCCGTGAAGGGCTGAGCATTCAACGAGCGAGGAAGGCGAGCCTCTTCCGTCTCGATCTTACTTTACCGGTGCGGTTCTCCAGACGAGGTAATCGGCGAAAGAATTCCGATCAATATGTCCAATGCAAATGAACCGGCCTTTCGTGACAAACATCCTTTCCGTGGACAAAAGTGTGCGTTCTTGAGATGCCTGAAAAGGCTCACAATTGCGATCGCACAGCGCGCGCGACCCGGTGTACGGCGTTGCGCGACGGTCGTTCTTCTTGGCGCCGCAGCTTTTTTGCTCTGCCAATGCCATCGGCAACCGCAGACGCAGACGCCAACACCTGCCCCAACCCCTGCGCCGTCCCTCATCCCGGCACCATCCGCTACGGCGATCGTGAGACCGAGTGTAGCAGCGATTCCCAAGCCAGCACCGGCGGTAAGCGCTCCACCCCTGCCCTCGCCGACCGCCAACTCTACTCCAGACCCATTCGCGCAGGGTATGCAGCAACTCCTGCAGGCCTCTGCGAAGGGTTTTCTGGATTTCCGCGGCAAATACAAAAAGACGGAAAATGCTTCTGGACCTAATCCTCTTTTCCGGGTCAGAAAAATCTATGCAGGAACTTTTCTCCTTGGAGATGCGACCTCCGCTGAACTGGAGGAGGTTTACTTTACCGCCGGGCGACAACCGGCCTACAACTATCATCTCTATTATCAGGCGCTATCCGCTCGAGACTCCATCCAGAAATATGATGATCTGCGGGCGAACTTGAACCAACTGCTGCGAGGTTTTGTGCATACCTTCGGTGATCGGTATGATGCCTGGGCCCGAAACGATCCCCTCAAGACCGCCGTCTTGCTCAGCAGCCAGGACGTAGCCGGTGCCCAGGAAATCCAGGTCCACGTGGCATTCTCATCGCCTCAATGGTGATTTTCACGAGAACGCACCGCATAGGCGTGTTAAATTCCACATGGCCAACAAGACATCAAAGCAAACCCTAAGATCAAAGGAATCGGACACCTGGCGAGGAGAACCGGAATGACAGAGGCAGCAGAACGTTCCCCTGCCGAACGCGGCGTCGAGTCGGGGGCCGGCAAAACCGCCCGGAAGTGCCTGCGAATGATTCTATGGGCTTGTCTGAGCATGTTCTTTGTAGCGGCTGGCGCTGTTGCCTGTGCCTTGCTTTACAAGGAAGCAAGCGCAATCAAAGCGGTGCTGCTCTTTTTGGGGGCCCTCGCCGCAGCCGCGGGTTGCATTTTCTTCTTCTGCTGTTTCCTCCGGGAGATTTCTTCAGAGCGCAAAGACCCATTTATCTCCAGCCTCCACTGAGCCTGTCTCCCTCGTTCTCTAAATCCTCCTCATCCTCGTTCGCGTCCTCGATTTAGACTGTGGCCGGCAGGAAGAGCACGTGTTTTGGCTATCGATCCAGCCGAATTGGGGATCGAAAAGCGTAAATCTCAGCAAAAACCAGTCTGGCCGAAGCCGCTACGCGCCTTCGACGATGCGGAAGTCCCGCTCTGCGCTGGATCCGAGTGCCTGCAGCGCCTTTTTGTAATCTTCGCTTTCGTAGGCAGCCAGCGCTCTTTCGTAACTTTCAAATTCAACAACAACAGTCCTTTGCTGTAGACCAGCTTCGTGTGGCTGGACTCTACTCAAAGATCGAGTCAAAAAACGCCCGCCAAATGAC
>JAFAKL010000277.1 GCA_019235445.1 Verrucomicrobiota bacterium
CAGGGGATTGGAACACCCAGCGTGAATCACTGTTGTTCTACGAGGGCCCGATATGGTACCAGAAGGAATTTTCCTGCCGGCGCCGACCGGGAAGGCGGGTGTTTTTGCATGTGGGCGCGGCGAATTATCGGTCCTACGTTTGGGTGAACGGCCAAAAGGCTTGCGAGCACGAGGGCGGATTTACTCCCTTCGATTGCGAGGTGACCAGCCTGGTCAAGGATGGTGGCAACTTTGTTGTCATCGCAGTTGACAGCACCCGCGTCGCAGATGGCATCCCTTCCCTGCAAGTGGATTGGTGGAACTATGGGGGCCTCACCCGCGATGTTTCGCTCGTCGAAGTGCCTGAGCAATTCATCGACGAGTTCGACCTGCATCTCAGGCGCGGAAGTCTGACTATCATTGAGGGTTGGGTACACGTCCAGGGAGCTGTCTCTGGAACCCCGATCATCATCAGCATCCCCGAGCTGAAGGTAAACGAGGCAGCCAACGTAGGAGCGGATGGGCGCGCCAGATTCCAGTTCGAGGTCAGCAACTTAAGGCCCTGGGCACCAGACCATGCACGGCTTTATCGGGTGCACCTTCATGCCGGCGAGGACGAGCTCGAAGACGAGATGGGTTTCAAGACCGTTGAAGTGCGGGGGAACCACATTTTCTTGAATGGCGCACCAATTTTTCTCCGGGGTGTCTGCCTTCACGCCGAGGCCCCGTATCGGACTGGGCGGGCTTGCAGCGATGAGGACATGCGAACGCTGCTCGGCTGGGTCCACGAGCTGGGTGGAAACTTCGTCCGTCTCGCACACTACCCGCACGACGAGCGCATGACCCGTTTGGCCGATCGCATGGGGATTTTGGTCTGGTCGGAGATCCCGGTCTGGCAGGCCACCGCGTTCGATGATCCCGCCGTGCTGGCTAAGGCCGAACAGCAGTTGAAGGAGATGATCCGGCGCGACCGTGACAAAGCATGCATCGTTCTCTGGTCGGTTGCCAACGAAACGCCAGACACGCCTGCCCGCCTCCAATTTCTGAAAGCGCTGATTGCCAAAACGCGCGAGCAAGATCCGACGCGTCTAGTAACCGCCGCATTATTGGTGCGCGCGGAAGGGATGACGAAGATCATCGATGATCCGCTCGGAGAAGCGCTCGATGTCATTGGGTTTAATGAGTACATTGGATGGTATGAGCAAAAACCGGAGGACGCCCGCAAGACCGAATGGCAGATTGCTTACGATAAGCCGCTGATCGTCAGCGAATTCGGCGGAGACGCGAAATACGGGCTCCACGGTGATCCCGGGACCCGCTGGACCGAAGAGTACCAGGCCAGCATCTACCGGCACCAACTGCTTATGCTAAAGAGAATCGGCCCATTGCGAGGCATGAGTCCTTGGATTCTGATGGATTTCCGTTCGCCGTTCCGTCCTCTGACGGGCATCCAGGATTATTTTAACCGAAAGGGGCTTATTTCCGATCAGGGTGAAAAGAAGGAAGCCTTTCATATCTTGCAAAAGGCATACACGGAAGGATCGATCGGCGCTTTCGAAAGCATACGAGTCGCAGAGGAGCGTGGCGATTGAGGAAGAAGCGCCCTGCATAAATTGCCGTCCGCTAGTGTCCTAGAAACAGGCTGCTCTCACGGTATGCCTCGCATTATGAGACAATGCATTAGCTTGGGATGAAAGGTGAAAACACTTGCAATCCGGTGTTTCGGGTTGAGGTTTGTCCGAGTCGCAATCGTGGGTCCTTTGCTCCCCCCTTATGAGAAAATCTATTGGTTGCCGTTGGTTTGTGCGCTTTTGCCCCTCTCGTTTTATCAGCATGGCCTTGCTGGCTGGAGTTCAATTTGGGGGACCGCTCTGCTCGGCGAGCGCTCAGGAAGCCTTTAAAGAGCCCGAATACAGCAAGTACCAGGTCGAGAGCGGTCCGATAACGCTCGAGTTTTGGTCTTGGGTAGGTGGGTTAGACCAGGTCGTCAAGCAATTCGAACAGGCCTACCCCAACATCAAAGTGCACGTGAACAACGTTGGCGCTGGACCGCAGGAGTACGAGAAACTTCAAACCGCCATCAAGGCCGGATCCGGCGGACCCGACGTCGTACAGATAGAATACGATTTTCTGCCCTCGTTTATCGTGACTGATGGGGTCCTGGATATGGGCAAAGAGGGTGCAAGCGATGCTAAGAGTTATTTTGTGCCCTGGACCTGGGGCCAAGTGTCCCCGGATGCCAAGACCGTATACGGAATCCCGCAAGATATCGGACCTCTGGCGTTGCTCTATAATAAGAAGATCTTTGATCAATACGGGCTGACGGTGCCGACCACGTGGGATGAATTTGCGAAGGAGGCCGAGAAGCTCAACAAGGCCAGCAACGGCAAGGTGCAAATGGCCGAATTCTATGCCACGACAGCGCCCTGGTTTATGGGCTTGGTCTGGGCCGACGGTGGAGAATTTTTCAAAACTTCAGGGGACACCTGGATTCAGACCCTGAACAGTCCGGAGGCGGAAAAAGTGCTGTCTTACTGGGCCGACCTGGTGAAGAAAAAGTACGTGGCTGCCCTGCCGGGCTTCACGGCGGAGTTTTACAATGCGGTTGGTGCCGGTCAGATCGCGGCCTCGGTTGAGGCGGCCTGGGGGCCGGGGGTAACGGCTGCCTCACTCAACAACCGGACCTCCGGCGATTGGCGGGTCGCGCCACTGCCGCAATGGAGTAAGGGTCAGCAGTTTCGCAGCGGCAACTGGGGCGGCAGTTGCGACTCGGTGACAAGACAATCGAAGCACCCGAGGGCAGCGACCCTTTTCTCAGTCTGGTTGAATACCGCTAAAGGGCCAGTCTTGAACAATTGGATCAATTACGGGATCTTTCCCGCGTCGATTGCAGGGTTAGCTTCGCCGGAGTTGAATCAGGCGGACAAAAACCCGGGCAAATTTTGTGGCGGCCAAAATGTAGCCGAGGTTTACGCTCAAGCCTCCAAAGCAGTGAACGTAGACTTTGCCTGGTCGCCTTGGTTCGCCTTTGTCAACGATAACTTCAATAAACAATTTCAGGCGTTTCTGAGCGGCAACGCCACACCAAAACAGGTTTTGGACTCGTGGCAGAACGAGTGTCTCAGAAATGCGAAGGACGACGGCTATGCGGTTAAAGGCAAATAAATCGAGCCAACAATCGGTTTAGCACGGGGTCGATGCCATGCGCCAGAACCGCAAAACCGCCTTGCTGTTCCTTGCGCCTTTCCTGACGGTGTTCGTAGCCTTTTACCTGGCCCCAGTCTGCTACGCCATTTACCTGAGTCTTTTCATCCGCAGGCGGGTCGGTCTCGGGCCGGCCAAGGAAGTGTTTGGAGGGTTAGAGAACTATATACGGGCGGTGCAAGATACGGATTTCCTGAACGGCCTCAAAAACATGTTTCTCTTTGGAGTCCTGCAGGTGCCAGTGATGCTCGGGTTGGCGATCGCGCTCGCGCTGCTTCTTGACCAGTCGCGCGGCATCTTCATGAAGGTGTGCCGCACTACCTTCTTTATGCCTTACGGAATTCCGACGGCGATCGGCGCGCTTATCTGGGGCTATTTGTATTCACCAAACCTCTCGCCTTTTAACCAAATTCTGGGTGCTCTGCATCTAGGCTCAATCAATTTTTTGTCGCCTGGAGTAATACTTATATCGATCGCCAATATCGTGACCTGGACTTGGACCGGCTATAACATGATCACGCTGTTCGCCGCACTGCAAAACATCCCCAAAGAGCTTTACGAAGCGGCCCGCGTCGACGGGGCGAATCGATGGGACATCGTGCGTTCGATCAAGATTCCGTTGCTGCTGCCTACTTTGAGGCTCCTGTTCATTTTTTCCGTGATCGGTACGTCACAACTATTCACCGAGGCTTTCGTGCTGCGCCCACTGGGATACGTGGCGGACAATATCACCCCGAATCTTTACCTTTATCTGACCGCGGCCCGCGATGCCAACTACTCCTACGCGGGAGCCATGGCCATCCTACTGGCGCTGCTCATTTTTGTGCTTAGCGGCCCGTTTTTACGGCGCGTCGCTTCTAGTTAGCAAAGCAAAGCTTATGGCTCTCAAGCAAGCGTCCGTCCGAACTGATTCCGACGCTGCGGTCACGCCTGCAGCTTCCTCGGGGCGGATGATTGCTCCGGCGGGTTCTCGGGAAGAGACCGGCACTTCCCCCGGCCCGGGCGTGTGGCGGAACGTGGTGCCTTCCTGATCTATTGCCTGCCACCTGGATCATCACGGCGATGACAAAAGATAACGGGCAGATTTTCTCGACCTTCGGCTTGTGGTTTGCTAACCCCCCGCATTTTTTTGATAATGTGGTTGGCCTGTTTACCTACCAGAACAGCATTTTCGTTCGATGGTTTGGCAATTCGCTCCTTTACGCCGGCTCCATCACGCTGGGCAGCACGCTCATTTGTGCGATGGGAGGTTACGCCTTTTCGAAGTACGATTTCCCGGGCAAGCAGCTGCTGTTTAATTTCATCCTGGGCACGATTATGGTGCCCTCCACGGCCTTGGTGTTGCCGCTGTTTTTGATGTTGGACAAGATCGGCCTGGTCAATTCGATGTGGGGCGTGATCCTGCCGAGCTTGGTTAACCCGTTCGGCCTTTATCTGATGAAGGTCTTTTGGGATTCATCTCTCCCCAATGAACTGATCGAGGCTTCTCGTCTGGAGGGCGCGAGCGAATGGCAGATTTTCTGGGGCATCGGTATGCCGCTGATTCAGACCGGCCTGGTAACGGTCGCTCTGCTCTGCTTTGTCGGAGCATGGAACAACTTTTTCCTACCGTTAATCGTCTTGAATCAAGAGAATCTGTATCCTCTGACTCTGGGACTGAACGTCTGGAACAGCGTTAGCTCCGCAGCGGGCGGAAAACCGGTGTACAACCTCATCGCCTTAGGCTCGCTGGTGAGCGTGCTACCGCTCCTGGTCGCCTTCATCGTTTTGGGCAAATACTGGCGTGGCGGCTTAACGGCGGGCGCCACCAAAGGTTAATTCCAGAATCCCACGACGCGAAGTATCACAAACGCGAAATATCAATTCCTGTCCCGGACGAAAGCCGTGACTTAGCGATGAGCAAGAGTTACTCCTACGATTCGTTTCTCTACGGGGTGGTTTATTACCCGGAACAATGGCCAGAATCCCGGTGGGATTCGGAGTTCGCGCGCATCGCCGCGACCGGCATGAACGTGGTCCGAATGAGGGAAGGGGCTCGGAGCGTCTTGGAACCTGAGGATGGCCGCTACGACTTTGCATTGTTCGATCGCGCGCTTGAGCTTTGCCAAAAGCACGGACTGAAGGCGATCATGGGAACTCCCACCTACGCACCGCCGGCCTGGCTCACTGAACGCTACCCGGAAGTGTTGCGCGTGAGTTTTGCAGGAATCCGCCTGACCCACGGTTCCCGGCGCCATTACAACTACACGTCCTCCATTTATCGTCAGAAGTCGCTAGCTATCACCGAGGCGCTCGCCGCGCACTATCGAGACCATCCGGCGGTAATCGGCTGGCAGATTGATAATGAACTGAATTGCCATTTGGATGTGAGTTTCGCGCCAAGCGACCACGAATGCTTCCGCGTCTGGTGCCAGGAGCGCTACGGCACACTCGCCGCCCTGAACCAGAGTTGGGGCACGGCCTTCTGGTCGCAGACCTACACCGGTTGGGACCAGGTCTGGTTACCGCGACCCACGGTGACCTACCAGAATCCAGGCCTGCTGCTGGACTTTTATCGCTTCACTTCCGACATGACCATCCGGTTCGGGGCCATGCAACGTCAGATCATCCAGCGGATCGCGCCGCATCAGTTCGTGACTCACAACGCGTTTCAAAGTATGACGAGCGTTGATTTGTCTAAGTTCGTTCAAGAAGCGGTGGATTTTGTGTCGTACGATTCCTATCCGGAATTCAAGGTATGCGATCTCACGCTGCCGCCAGATTTCCGCGACCGTTCCGAGTCCAGGCTCCTTTCTCGAATGCGGGGCGTCTCGCCGAAATTCATGGTGCTGGAACAGCAATCGGGACCCAGCGGCCAGATCGGGGGCGTTCTGAACGGCAACCCTGACTACCTCCATCCCACGCCGAAACCCGGACAGATGCGCCTCTGGTGCTGGAATTCCATTGCCCATGGGGCGGACGGCCTGCTTTATTTCCG
>JAFAKL010000431.1 GCA_019235445.1 Verrucomicrobiota bacterium
TCCACCGTTTGGCACGGTCTACCATTACTTTCAAGCCTGGCAAAACTCCGGTGTGTGGGTCCATCTACATCGCGTCCTCTACGAGCAGGCCCGTCGTCATGCCGGACGGGCAGCTTGTCCATCGGTGGTGATCATGGATGGCCAATCTTCGAAATTGAAGATCTCGCGCCGCGTGGGGCGGGGAGGGGACCCCTTAAATGATCTTTTCAAAAAGCCTATCGACGGCTTTCTTGATCTGGTGGTAATCTCAGCCCAAGATGTTGTGGTTTCACATGAAACCGCCGACCACATAGTGTGCCTTGATGCCCGTGATTCCAAAGGAAACCAAAGACGCCGATAAGATTCCTCGCCCGGCAAAACCGGAATTCGAGAATCGGCAGCTTATGCTTTTTCAGAATTTTCACCAATACTGAAGAGGAGCGCAACCGTCTTTCGAACCTTACCGACCTCTGGGATAACGTTCCTCGCTATTCGATCAGCCGCCAGGCCATGACGGAAATCCGAATTGACGGCGAGTTTCTTCGACACCATGTCGCCGAGTTTCAATATCTTGGGAAAGCTTTTCGCCGGACCCTCTATCCCGCGAAGGTGGAAGATCTCGACGGCACGCCCTGCGCAAGCTTGCCGTCGACCGGCAGGCCGGTTATTTCGACAAGACGAACTATCGCAGCGGCGTCCTCTTTAGCCTTTACCAATTGCGCGAGGAGTTGCAGAAGCGCGGTCACACACGTTCCTACGATCAGATCGTCCTCGCCCTCAACATCCTCTCGCAGAGCTGGGAGTAGTATTCCGTCATCGAGGACGAGAACGACGACCGGACGAGGGCGATTGGGAAGGCGAAGACCCCCCTTCACATCTGGTGGGAAACCTCGTAGCCCACCAGTTCCCATCAAGCAGGTCTCAACGCGCCCGAAAATGCCTCACTTTTGCGGCAAAGCGAAAACGACCCGATCAACCGTTATCCTGGGATACTCCTTTTTGTATTCATCCCGGTAGCTCGCATAAAATTCGATCGCATTTCTTTTGCTGGAAGACTCGTTAACTTGCCGCCAACCGATGCCGGGCATATGAATCCAATCGCCAAGCCGTAATTGTAAAGAGTGGAGAATATTCTTACCCACGCCTACGCCGTGATCGTGGCCTAAACGATTCCCCTTGGGACCATACCTGGAAGAGCGGCCTTCCCATGGATACTGTTCAAATACTTTGTAGCTTTGACCAGACGAAAGCACTTTCACCGGCAGGCCTTCTACTATCACGTCGGCGATAGGAGATGCTTTGAGGGTGCAAATGAATGCAAAACTGTGGAGCAGGATTAAGAACCACTTCATTGTTTACAGAGCGTTCAAACGTCCCGTACCGCGTCGGCTTCCGTTTTGGCCAGGAACTTTCCTTTGTTCGTGAATGTTGGCCGGGCCGGATGTTGCCTTGAGAAACAATTTTGAGAAAAAGAAGTGAAGGCAATTTGGGGCATCCTCCAAAGTCGTGCCGTTCAGTGGAGACGAATCACTACCGTTCGATTAAGCGGCGGGCAAGCTCTACCTTCAGCGCTGTGGAACGCCGGTTATGACCGCCTGCTACTATCTCGGTTCGGCCACTCGGAATCGCACGATGAGATAGAAATTCTCATCGCTGAAATCTTCAAGAAGCATACGAACCGCATAGTCCTGCTGTAGTCCCGCCGGATAACTGACCGTCACTGGGTATTCATCCCTCAGCGTTCCATAGCCTTCGCAGCGGGAGCATTGGTAAAGCCCGACGTGTCCTCGACCGGCGCAGCCCGGACAGGTCGCGCGGAACGGTACGAGCACGTGCACCTGCCCGCCTGCAAATGCCTGTCGAGACGACAAAGGCACCTCCATGACCAGGCTTCCCAGCCGTTCTGTTCCTGGCCGACCCCCGGATCCGAAGTTGCCCCACAATCGATCGACCTCTTGAATGAAAGACGGCAGAAATGTCTCAAAGGATCGAAGAAAAGATGGTGGTTGGACCGGAATGAGAGGCTCGGCTGAATGCCTTCGCCTGATCATGGTTGGGGCGGGCCGCGGCGCGTCTATGCGCCGGATCGGAATCTCTTGCGCTTCCCGGTCGTAAGCTGCGCGCTGACTTGGGTCGCTCAGCACCGAATATGCTTCCTGCAATTCCAGGAACTGATCGCTGTTTGATCCCGAAACGTCCGGGTGGATCTCGGAAGCGCGGCGCCGATAGGCAGATTGGATCTCCTTTGCCGTAGCTTGAGGCGCCAAACGAAGGATAAGGTAGTAATCTTTTTTCATACGCCTGCCTGATAATGAATTGATCGGTACGATATTTTCAACTGCCGTTACGATCGAAATATGAATGGCAGGAGTGCCCTGGAACGTCCTGTCGATCCGCCGGGTACGACCAGCGCTGAATTTCTTCTGCGGGCAAAGCGGGGACGCGAGGTCAACGAGGTAAGCGATTTAATACCTGGGATGGTAATTGAGACAATGAGCGCCCGGCGACATCGTGACGGCATGATGAAAACCAATACGTTTAGCAAGATGATTGGCGACAAGCCCTGAATACAGATTCACAGGAGCCATTCAAAATGACGTTTCCCTCCCCTGGCCTGAACGGCGCGAAGATAAGGCGCATTTAGGATGATTCTTCGCCTCGAAGGGGCCGATAGGAGTCAGCCCGGGTTTTAACCGGTTTTAACCCCTAGGCTGCAGCTTGGACATTTCGAAGACGATTTTTAGGCCCAGGTGCCTCTCCGGAGAAGGTACCCCGGAGGGGTACTGGCCCTGCACCGGAGTGAAACCCCCTGGGCGCTAACTTAACTTACTTAAGGAAAATCCCACAACGAAAGAGCGCAGCCTGTCCCGGAGGGACCAAACGAAAGTAGCCTGGCACGAAGTGCCTGGAAACAAGAGAAAAGTGGACCCGTCTCGGAGGGACGGTTGATCTGCTCACCAGTCCCAGAGACTGAACATGGTCAGCGACTCCGCCAATGCAACTTAACTGAACTTAGGATTGAATTCCGTTTTGCTTTGCGATGCCACCGAGACCGAGGAAAGGAAAATGACACATTTGGAGCAACCTTGATCAACCGTTCCTACGGGACTAGACGCGTCTTTTTTCTTTTTCCAGGCACTTCGTGCCAGGCTACCCTCGTTTAATCCCTCCGGGATAAATGCGTGACCGCACCTGCCTGCCGCTGCGATCGGTTAACGCTTATGTGGGCGGAGCCCAGAAAAGACAACAAAGGAAACGGCAGCGCTGAAGGCGCGCACCAAATGCACGCCACGAGATTACAGAGGGTAAGGGGAGGGGATACCCTCGCACCTCCCGTGGTCGCACTGTGGTAGATTCCACAGATTTACCCGCGTGACTATTTCAGTCACCGGGCGACTCCGACCGGAAGAGCCCCGTGAGGGGGATCGGTGGATCGACGCCTGGGTGGGGATGAAGAAGTCTTCCAGAGAGAGGAGACTGTAGGTCTGTTTGAACGTCCTGATGCGCAGTTTGTAGTTGTGGAGATAGTTCTTGCGCTTGAACTTCATGGCGAGAGGGAGTTGCTTAGCTTGCCTGGGGTTAGAGCGTGAAGAGGCACGCTCTGGGCCGATTGCAGCTTGAGCCCAGGAGCTAACTACCCCAAGGACGGGATGACAAACCGAACTTCCAGCGGATCGAGCTTTCATCCCCTTAGTCCGTAGACCAAAGTGACTACTTTGCTCGAGCTGAGTTCCCCAAACAGCGAGCCGAAGGTGACTCAGGACCAACACGAGAATTGTGACGCTAACACATACGAAACTCCGGCCTGAATCCTGGAGTCCCTTCGGGGCAAAAGAACCGTCTCAAACCCTCTTAACTTAGATTAGAAGCGCCATTCGCCTCTGGCCTTTATTAATCTGCGAAATCTGGATAACCTGTGGTTTACCTCTCCGGCTCCTGTCAGGATAGGGCTGTCGTCGAGGGCGAGGACGAAGACCCTGAAGACTGTAGGCCGCGAGTGGTCAACCAGGCGTCGACCGAAAACCGGTTATGCCCTCGCGTGAGCAGCAGCAGGAAGAAGGTGAGTGCATACAGAAGTTGCACGCTTAGAACCGCGTAATCGTTCCGGAGGGCGGTCCCAAACGTCAGTGCCGCGATGAAAAGAGCCCCTGCCACCAGCGCACTGCGTGTCCAAAGCCCGGTGAGGATCAGCGCGCCGAGCAGGGGTTCGATGAAAGGGATGGCCGTGGCGAACGCGCGCACGCTCCACTCGGGGAGCGGGGTGGTCGTGAATTGGTGCACCGTGCCGTTCACAAATTTTCCCAGGTCCAGCCAACGCTGGTAGCTGTGGAGCAAGAAATTGAGTCCAAAGGTGAAACGCAGAAGCGCGTAGCCGAGGGCGGCGTCAAGCGCGGCTGCGGGCGAAGTGGGAACGTTCTGGGGACATTCGGGATCCATGGTTGTCAATGTTCTGTCATGCGCGATTGATCACCAGCGCGTTTCTCAGCGCTGCGGCTGCCGGTTCGGGTAATTTACCCCGGCATGGTATCGTCAAACTTGCTTAAATCCAGTGTATAGCGCCCGAAGGAATCCTCTGTATAAATCTCTGCGAAGCGCCGGTTCCAAGCAATTTGATCGTGAAGATACTCTGTCTGGGTCTGCACGGGAGCTTGAATGACCGGATCGACGCAAACTACTGAGACGAGCATGCGGCTGTCAGCCAATTTCAGCTCATCCTGGGTCAGGCCGAAGAGCGGGCTGGTCTCGTCGATCACGTGGCGAAGGGTGAGTGCTGCCGGAAAGCTGATCAGGTGATCGAACTGCAGCCGCAAAGGATAAAAACGCCGGACGTCTTCCCCTTCCTGGGTCAATTCGCTGCGCATGAACAACAGGCGAAATTCGGCTTCGACCATCGCGTGATGTCGCAGATTGGCCAGGCGGAGGGTGAGTGTCGGAAAACCATTGAAAGGTGCGACGACGACAACCTTACTGAACATGATGCGGGCAGTCGGTCGGGAGAAGCGGACAAAGATCAGACCGGTCATGACCGCCAGACCAAAGAGGCCAACCAGGATTTCAAGCGTGGTGACGCAATGTCCATATAAGGTGTCCGGGTAAGCGTGCCCGTAGCCTACGGTGGCCAGGGTTTCTACGCTGAAAAAGAAAGCGTCGGAGAACGATCCCGGAGCGAGTTCAGCGATGCATCGCCCTCCCAGCAGATAGAGCGTAGCGAAGAAAAGGTTAATGAGGATGTAGATCCCGAGAACCAGGCCGGCAAACTGTGGCCAGCCAAGGGTCAAGATGAGATGGTAAATATCGCGCCAGTCGTACCTTGTGGCGTTGATCTTGACAAACTCGCGGTGTCCGACTCGGACGGTGATTGGGGCAGACGATCTTTTCATGAAAAGGGCCTCTTTGGACATGCAGTGCCACGGGGTAAGCCGAGTTTCGAATTATTTAGCCAAATGATTTGCGCGATCGACCATCCAACGATCATCGAAAGTTCCCGATCGCAAGGGCCGGCACCGAAACCGGAGGAGCAAAGCGTACGCTGGTGGCCACGATTCAGCCGCCTTGTCCGGATCAAGCCGCTGCCTATGGTGCCGAGGGGAAATTCGTCAATGCTGCTCCGCTTGGCCAGCTCCTCGACGAGTTAGCTCCCCTGTTCGATCCAGGAATTATCCAGACCTACCTCGAAAGAGTTTTTCCATTGGCTCAGGTGGTCGAAGCTCTCCAGCTGAACGAGAGCAGGCGCGCTCGCGGTAAAATCGTTCTTTAGATGGGCGAATAAGAATGCAGCACAGCATAGGTCAGTGTTCCGACCCCATTTTCATCGAAACCCTCTGAGCCGTGCCCAGTTGGCTGTTTTTCCGCGTTGCTCCCTCCTCACGGATCGATTGAGATATGCTCGCCGATCGCGCCTTGAAAAACAGCCAACTGACCTGCGGCGAATGGGACGCTATTTCGGCGACAGTACACTAGGACTAGACTACACTACCCGCGCGGTGATTAGCGGAGGCCGCCGCCGGCAATAATCAGTTCGCCGGTCAGCCAGGCGGAATCGTCCGAGGCCAGGAAGACAGCGATGGAGGCAATATCGCTCGGTTGACCGATGCGGCCGAACGGGGTCTGAGCGATTGTTCC
>JAFAKL010000073.1 GCA_019235445.1 Verrucomicrobiota bacterium
GGTGTGTAAAATCAAGTTCCTCGACCAGCTCCAACATACGCTGGGTAATCTTGCGAATCTGGCTGGGTGTCAGAAACGAGAGATTGAGCAGCTCCATCAGCAACAGACCCTGCGAAGCGAGAAAAAGGATAGCGATATCTTCCGTGCGCAAGCTCGATTCCTTCGAGAGCTCCTGAAATTCTTTCCGAATGGATTGTCGCATCGGCTCGACCAGTTTTGGATCATTGGCGATTGCAGCGATCACCGCTGTCATCACAGGGAGTTGACCTTCGACGTGGCGCAGCGTCCCGATAATATTGGCTTTCAACTTTCCGCTACGTTCTCCAGTGAGCGATTCTGCGATTTTCCGGTGCTCGCTTTCCAGCTGTTCCATCGAACGGCGGATCATCGCCCCAAGGAGGGCCTCCTTGGAACGGAAATGATAGAAGAGGCCACCCTTGCTGACTTTTGCCTCGGTCGCGGCCGTCTCAAGAGTGAGATGGGCTGGACCCCGCTTCGCAACGATTTCTTCGGCGGCCTGAAGAATCAATTCTCGGGAATCTCTTTTGCGCCGCACAGCCAAGGCGGCGGAGCTGGGGGAATCGCTCATACCGCACTGTACGGGAAACCGGTCGGTTAGTACACCGAAATAGCGAGGGTTGGACGTTTTATGCCTCGAAGTGTCCACCAGGACGGTTGGTGTCACTTAAGCGTTAACTCTTATCGCAGCGGCAGGGAGGTACCGTTACGCATTTATCCCGGAGGGATTAAACGAGGGTAGCCCGACTCCGCAAGGCCTACGTCGTGACCGCACGTCAGGCAGTTCTTACTATGGCCGTCGAGGCGCGCCGTAGTCTGCGAAGGCGGCCTGGCACGAAGTGCCTGGCAAAAAGAAAAAGACGCGTCTAGTCCCGTAGGGACGGTTGATCAAGGTTTGCTCCACATGTGTCATTCTCCTTTCCTCTAGTACTAGTGCGCACATCAACCGTCCCTCCGGGACGGGTCCACTTTTCTCTTGTTTCCAGGCACGTCGTGCCTGGCTACTTTCGTTTGTCCCTCCGGGACAATCCCGGGGTTGAAACCGGTTTTAACGGGGTTGAAACGCCCGGGCTGAATCCTGGAGTCCCTTCGGGGCAAAAGAACTGTCTCAAACCCTCTTATCTTAGCCATCCCGTTTACGGCCGTTCGGCATTTGGGGGCGCGGTTGACCGATGGGCGTAGTAAGCAAACCGTCCCGATTTGCCTTTTTCCGGGGGGCAAAATGAGGACGCTTCGCTGACGTCCTTGAGCCATGTTCTGGCTGCACCGGTGAACGGTGTTACCGATGTCCTGACTGCACCCCCGCACCGGCGAACGGCACCGGTGAACGGTGAACGTGAACGGTGAACGTCATGCCCTCACCACGCCGTGCTCGATCAACCAGCGCAACGACTCGTACACAGCCTCCAGCGAACTGTATCTCGGCTGGTAATCAAGGATCCGGCGCGCTTTTTCAATGCTGCAGTTCGGAGAATGGGCGATATGATCCCAAGTGGCTGCTGCGTCTTCTTTGGAAAGGGTTTTTTGCCATTCATCCCAGGACATGAACCGCAACCTCGATTCTGCCCCAAACCAGCCAGAAACCGCTTGGGCGTAACCGCGCAGAGTCAATGCCGCCGAGGAAACGACATGAAAACTCTCCCCCAAGGCGCCGCTCCGGCAAGCCAGCGCCTTTTGAAATGCTTGAGCCACGTCGTCAGCATGCACATGATGTACCGTCTCCAGGCCGAGGTTTGGCAGGACAACCTCTTCGCCGCGTGCCAACCGCTCAAATACCTCAGGATTGAAGTGGCCCGCCGGATTCAACGGTTCCCAGCCGGGGCCGACGATATGGCCCGGATGCAATATGGTGGCCGGAAATCCCGTCAGGCGAGCTTCCCTCAACAGATATTCTTCAATGGCCGCTTTTTGAATGCCGTAGTCGCCGAAGGGTTTTCGCGGCGCCTCTTCCGTGGTCGGGACCTGAACACTGGGCCCATGGACCCAGATCGTGCCGCAATGAAGAAAGTGTTGGATCTCGCCGCGAATGATCTCCACCAGGTGTCGCGCGCTTTCGACGGTGAAGCAGATTAAGTCGATGACAACATCGGGCCGCAGGTCACGAATTTGCTTTCCAAACCTGCCGGAACCTTCTTCTCTCGAACGGTCCAGTTCAACATTGGTCACCAACCGCCACTCGCCATGATCACGATAAGGCGACCGTTTGCTC
>JAFAKL010000177.1 GCA_019235445.1 Verrucomicrobiota bacterium
CCGCCTTTATCAAACGTTTTCAGTTCTTCGATCGGCAGAAAGCCCCGCAGCGCCATCACTACATATTGCCCGATCGAAGAATGCCCTTTGGAAAGAATAAACCGATCCCGCTCCGGCCATTTCGGTTCTTCCGGTCTTATCTTCATGACCCGAAAGTAAAGCGCTACCATGATGTCCATGGCCGAGAATGGCCCCCCGACGTGACCGGCACCGCTTTCCGCAACGGTGCTGATGGCCAGCCATCTTCCTTTCCGGGCGAGAACCTCCAGCTGCTGATATTCCGTCTCGCTACTCATGTTCCCGTTTTGATATCATCTTCAGGTTCTGCCAGGAAGAAGTTGTTCGCCATAAATGCCGGGCTTGCTCTTCAGAGAAACTTCTACCCTCTCGCCGCTCCTTTGGGCAATTACCCCTGCCTCGCAGCAAGCCGCAGTTACATACCCATCCCAGGCAGTGGGACCGCCGACTTCGCCACGTTTGGCGGCGTCGACCCAGCTCTGTACTTCCGCATCGTAAGCGCTTCTGAACCTCTCGACGAAGCCCGGGGTAATCTGGCCACCCCAACGTCCTGCAGTATGAACGTAGGGTCCGCGGTCCTCGCCAATATTAACAATACCTTTTTCAAAGACGGCCTCGGTCGTCACCTGGTACCCGAATTGCGCATTGACGAAGATCTCGACATCCACCAGCACACCGCTCTCGGTCTCGAAGAGTACTTGCTGCGGGTCGTGTTGGCCGGACTGGGCATAACGCGTCGCCCGTCCCAGCCTGACTTGAACGTTTTTGATCTCCTGGCCGGTGAGGTAGCGGACAGCATCGAATTCGTGGGCAACTGAATCAGTGATGAGCATTTCGTTGGTAAATTCGCGCCGGGTTCCGGGATTCCGATGCGAACAGTGGAGCATCAAGAGATCCCCCAGTTCGCCGGACGTGATCAGTCCCCGAAGGCGCTGATACTCGGCATCAAATCGGCGCATGAAGCCAACCTGGATACGTTTCAGTCCAAGCTTCTGCTCTGCCTCAAGGACTTCCCAGGAGGATGCCGCGTCCGGGGTCATTGGTTTTTCGCACAGGATTGGCAAGTCCCGCTGCAAAACCTGGAGCAACATGTCTTTGTGAAGAGGACCAGGAGCCGCGATAAGCACTGCGTCGACATCTTCCCGCTCCAAAGCTTGTCCGAGATCGGCCAATGCCGTGGCCGATGGAATTCCTTCCACTGCCTTCTTCGCCCGCGACAAGTCGGCATCGATCGCTGCCGTCATTTCAGCTCCGACGATTCGGCGTGCGAGACGCTTGATATGATCTGCGCCCATATTACCGGCGCCGACAACGCAAACCTTCAGGTGGGTGGGAATAGGATCGAACTTCATCTCGATCTCCTTATCATTCTGTCAGGGCACTGAACAGGCAGTAATCGCTTGACTCGTCGATCGACGTTCGCTTCAGAAAAATAAATGTTATCAGGCTTGGTTCCGATACCTGTCATGTAAAGACTTTGAGGCTACTCCAGATCAATTTACGTCAGAAAATCTGACTTAATGACAATCGGTTCCCGGGGAAAGAGTAAATTGCGAGACCACTTGAACCGGCAGGTAATTGAGTTCGCGAACAGAACCTTCAGCCGACCTTAAATCGATCAGTACTTGCCTGCTTAGTCGAACAAGGGATTGCACATTCTGCCAAATCAGAAAATCGATGACTCCTGTGCGCAGCAATGGCTCCGTCACCTCGTTGACTTCATGGGCAATATAGAGTGGACGCTGGACGGGTTGGACCTCTTCAATCGCTTTTGCCAACCCGAGGTTTCCACCCGCTACATTGTAGATGCCGGCAATGTCGCTGCGGTTTTTCAGGAGGTGGAGTG
This sequence comes from Verrucomicrobiota bacterium, assembly GCA_019235445.1. Lineage (GTDB taxonomy): Bacteria > Verrucomicrobiota > Verrucomicrobiia > Chthoniobacterales > JAFAMB01 > JAFAMB01. The sequence continues at coordinate 1,865 of JAFAKL010000177.1, forward strand.
CAGCTTCATAAGTCGCCTCCCGCGAGTCATTGCCCTTGATCACCTCAACGATCTCGATGCGTGGAAAGCGTTGCCTCAATAAAGATCGGAAGCCGATTTCCCGATCTTCCTGGCAAAGATAGGAGAAATAACCGACAACTACCGCAACCTTAGCCTCTCCTCCACGCTCCAGACACCGTCCCAGAATGAACGCCGCCAGCTGGCCGGCCGCGCGGTTATCGATTCCCACGTAGGCATTCCGCACTGTCGCATCGAGATCCGAGACCAGGGCGACAACCGGTTTGCCGGCACTCTGCAATTCTTTGAGGGCCGATTTCACCGGCTCGATATTTTTGCTTACCAGGGCAAGTCCGTCTGAGTCTCTGCCCATCATTCGAATCAGTTCGATTGTCTCCTCATCCGACAGGCTCGCAACCGCTTGTAACACTGCGCCGCCGGGACCTGCGTCCTTCATCTTTTTCACAGTCTCGAGAACCGAACTTCTGAAAGTCGCACCGGCCTGAACCACGATTCCGAAGCGAAGCGCGTCCCGATTTTCCAGAGCAAGAGGTGCTTCCTGATCCGCCCGCCCATTGTTCTCCAATTGCGCGAGCACCCGAAGCACGTGGGCCTGCGTGCGAGGATGAACCCCAGGCCGCTTGTTCAGCACACGATCCACCGTCGCCCGGCTTAAACCAGTTGCCGCAACAATTTCATTAATACTGATCGGCCCCCGGATATGCATAGCGCTACTTGTCGTAACCACTCAGCTTACCCCCAGGAGACCAGACTTCGGCATCTTGGAAAGCTGCTCCAATTTGGTAGGGAAGGCGTTGCTTGAGTCTGCCCTTAAATTATGGAAACCAACTTTACCTCTCAAAAGAGATCATGCAATGAGCATTTTCTGAGCGATTATGACGGATCCCACCCTCCTGGACCGGTGCTGGATGGAGCAGAGGCCGCCGCGAAGCACCAGGATGCGAAATCGCCCTCGTGGCCGGCAGCATCCATTCTCAAAAGTGGACGGGTCGTCGAGACCGAAAATCGTGCTGTAACTGAGCCCCTAAGCGCTAACTTAAGCAAAATACTACAACGTAAGAGCGCACCTGTCCCGGAGGGACCAAACGAAAGTAGCCTGGCACGAAGTGCCTGGAAACAAGAGAAAAAGTGGACCCGTCCCGGAGGGACGGTTGATCTGCTCACCAGGGTTTGCTTTCCCCTGCCACCGAGACCGAGGAACAGGGCACTGCACACCGCCTATCAAATTCGCAAACGACGTCGGTCAAAATCCCAAACGAGGACGAGAACGATTTGGAGTCGAGGGCTTCCCCCCCTCCTCCGCATCCTCGTCGTCGTTTTCGTTCTCCGCTTTGGAATGAGAATGACACATTTGGAGCAAACCTGGATCAACCGTCCCTAGGG
>JAFAKL010000214.1 GCA_019235445.1 Verrucomicrobiota bacterium
CAAAGCCGATTTTCTTCTGAGCGCCGCGATCATCCGGGAAGGGATCTTATTTGCCGGGGTGGACAGCGCCGCAGCCCATGTAGCTTCAGCGTTTCTGCGCCCTCAGCTGGTACTGTATGGACCCACCAATCCTTTTCATTGGCATCCATTGCATGCCGCAGCCGTCGTCGTCCGGGCCGGATTCGGGAACCCGCTCGAACATTTCGAGCCGCGGCAGAAGGGCTTTCCGATGAGCGAATTGTCGACTGAAACGGTGATCCGTGGTATGGAGACAGCGCTTGGGTACGTGAAAGAGCGATAGCCTGATGGCAAAGAAACGACCTTCACCACGCGAACTAGCGCGTATGCTGGTAGGCCCCTATCGGGATCTATTTCCTTTTTTGAGGCCCCACCTCGGGCGATTTATCCTGGCCCTGGTTTTCGGGGCTTTGTTCGGGCTGATTTCCGGCCTTTTGCCTCTGGTCCTGAATCATGTGAATTCACAGGTTTTCCCTCAGGGCAAGAACAAGGCCGACATGTTGCATGACGCTGTGAGCGGAACCGGCGCCGGGATTAACTCGGTGATTCTGGTGTGTTCGTTGATCCCATTAATTTTCGTCCTGCGCAGCTTGTGCGATTATCTGAACAGCTACTATATGGCGTGGGTGGCCTTGCGCGTCCTGGCAGACATTCGTTGCAAGCTCTACACCCACATTCTGAATCAATCGCTCGAGTTCTTTAACCGCGAACGATCCGGAAATCTAATTTCGCGAGTGGCAAACGACACCCGGATGGCGCAAACAGCGCTGACTAGCATTAGCAGCGACCTGATCAAACAACCTTTGACGGTCATCAGCGCGTTTGCCGTGCTGATTCACCTGGATTGGAAATTCACGATTGTCAGCCTTTTTCTCTTTCCAGTTTGCATGGTGCCGATCGTTCATTACGGCAAGAAAGTTCGCCGGCAGGGAAAACTCGAGGAGGAAAGGGTCGGATCGATGATGTCGATGCTGCAGGAAAGCTTTGCCGGGATTCGGGTGATCAAAGCGTTCGCCAGGGAAAAACGCGAAGCCGAGAACTTCGAGGCAATCGGTAATGAACAGTTCAAGAGCGGAATCCGGGTCCGAAAAGCGATCGAAATTGTCAGTCCGATGGTGGAAGCGGTTTCGGCCGTCGGAGTTGGCCTCGCGCTTTTTTACGTTTGGTATACGCACCTTAGCGCCGCGAAGTTCCTTGCCCTGCTGGCCGGGATTTTCATGCTTTACGATCCGATAAAAAAACTGAGCCGAATTCATCTGGTGATGCAGCAATGCTTCAATGCCACCAATAACATTTTTGAGGTTCTCAATCGGCACCCAGCCATTCAGGATGTGCCCGGCGCAGTGGAAATCGGCGGAAGCGAAGGCGACATTCGAATCGAGAATGTTACGTTTCGCTATCGGCCCGGTTTGCCTGCGGCTGTTCACGACCTGAGCCTGCACGTGAAGCCCGGGAAATATTTTGCTCTGGTGGGTTCGAGCGGCGCGGGCAAAAGCACGATCCTTTCGTTGCTGCTTCGCTTTTACGAGCCGGAAACTGGCTGCATTCGTCTGGATGGACGCGACACCCGCACGATCAAGCAGACTTCGCTGCGCGAGAGGATCGGCATGGTCTCTCAGGAGACCTTCCTCTTTCACGATTCCATCCTGAACAACATCCGCTACGGGCGTTTGAGTGCATCGAAAGAAGAAGTCATTGACGCGGCCAAGCAGGCTTACGCGCATGAATTTATCATGCATCAGCCCCATGGCTACGAGACCGTCATTGGAGACAAAGGATGCCTGTTATCCGGCGGCCAGCAACAGCGTGTCTCCATCGCCCGCGCTCTCCTGAAAAACGCGCCGGTTCTGCTCCTGGATGAAGCGATGTCAGCGCTGGATTCGGAAGCCGAGCGCGAAATTCAAGCGGCATTGGATCGTCTGTCGGAGGGACGTACCGTGATTGCGATCGCTCACCGGTTATCAACTGTTCTGAAGGCCGATCAGATCGTCGTCATGGATCGAGGCGAAATTCGGGACATTGGGACGCATCGCGAACTGCTGGACAGCTCAACCATTTACCGAAGGTTGTATGACCTGCAGTTTAACGTGCAGGCCGAGAAGGAGTTATCAATGTCCGTGCCGGTGCCGGTGTGAACATCAGGTGGTTCCTGATTTCTTTGCGGACGGTGTGGCAGAGCTCCTGGCCCTCAGCCACGGTGAACTCCGGCCATGGGTGTTTGCTTCTGGTCCTCCGCTCCGGGGTTCAATTTGCATCCGACCGCCTATCGTTGCGCCTCTCTTTTCGCAATCGCCTCCTGGAGAAATTCGCGCCGGCGTTCGCGAAAATGCTCGAGACGCTTTTGCTGGTCCGGGTTCAGTCCCGTTTCGATTTCGGCCAGAGCCGCGTCCAGGGCGTCGCTGCCCTGTTGCATGGCCTGGATCTGGATGGACTGCATTTGCTTGACTGCTGATTCCACGCGCGGCCGGATTTTTGCACTTTCTTCCGGAGTGAGCTGTGCGACGCGTTGCAATCTCCGCATCAAATTTTCGCTCCAGGTGTGGAAGTTTCGCGTCGGGTTCTGGATAGGCTGTCTACGCAACACCGAATAGGTAATTACAGATCCGCTGAGGCCGCCCGTCAAAAATAGGACCGCAAAGACCAACGCTAGTTTCCAGCTGGATCCCATAGGGAATAGGCCAGTTCCACCGTCGAGTCCTGGTCATCCGTTCCCGGGGTTATCTCAATGTTAATTCCCAGAACGGTTCCAAGGATCATCAGCGCGGTGGCAACCGACAAGATGGATGTCCGGAGAAAAGCCTTGTTCTCCTGAACGCGATTACGGTGTTGTTGCAAAATGTTCTCCGCAAATCCTGCCGGCATGCAGGGGAGAACTTCGCCCTTGGCCTGACGAGCAGATGCGAACAGCCTTTCAACCTTCTCCTCCTCTTTCATCTGTCTAACCGTTTTACCGTTGCCATGAGCTTTTGTCGCGCCCGAAACGCTGTTACCTTGACTTTAGACGCTTTCCACCCGGTGAGGTCACAAATTTCCGCCACAGATTTTTCCTCCAGATAAAGCCATTGAACAACCAGACGTTCAGCCGGTTTTAAACTCACCAACAGCCGGTTCAACAATTCCCGGCTTTCCTCGGGTGACTGCTGGGCAGGTTCAGTTGCATTGTTTTTTAGGTTTTCCAAGATCGCTTGTTGGTCCTGGCCGAAATCTGACCAGCGGTACTCGGGCCTGTGGCGTTGCTTGCGGAGGTGATCGATACACGTATTCACAGAAATTCGCGAAACCCAATGTCCAAAGGGCATGTCCGCACGATACTGGTGCAGTTTGGCAAATACTTTTAAGAAGATCTCCTGGGTCAGATCTTCTTCTGATTCTCGTCTTGGAAGATGGTTGCGGACAATTCTGATAACCACCGGATAAAGTCGCTCAACCAGCTCCTTGGCAGCCGCTTCGTCGGAATTGCGAGCGTCTGTGATGAGTTGAGAAAATTCGTCGCGCGACATTTTCGATCATAATGCCGGTTAAAGCATTAGAGCGTTTCGTTTGGAGATTTGGGTTGGGGGGTCGCCTGAACCTGGGTGAGGGACGTTGCTGTGCATGACGAAGGACTGTTTGCACGGACGGTCCTCCCGGCAGCGCCGTTTACAAGAGAATTGAAGCACCGCGCTGCGGTTCATGAGAGCAAGGCTGCTAAGATACAAAGAATGATTAAGAGCGCGCATAATCCTTTGGCCATCCAGCCCGGTAGTCCGGTGGAACCACCCCAGGACACAAGCAATGCACCGACAACGGCGAGGATGAGTATCGTCACAGCCCACGACAACATAGCGATAGGCCCGACGGCTTAAAGCATGCCAGGTCACCTTCGATGATCTAAGCACGCCAGGGGCAGTGACTTATGAGGCAGACTTTCCGGCCGCCCTCCCTTTTGAACATGCACTGTGCAATCCCGCGCAAGCGTCATGCATGGTAAACGGTGGCCGGGAACCTGTCGGCACAGGGCCGCGAGGACCGGTCTGTCGATACAGACCGTATCCCACCCGTGGGACAGAGACGTTGGGAGTCCAAACTGGAGATCTGCGATACTTTTTGGAAGATCAAGACGGATTTCGTGCTCTAATTATTGGTTATCCCATGCCTGAAGCTGCCAAGAAAAAAACGCTCCGCATCGATTCCCTGATCAGGACTTTACTGCGCAGCGCTCTGTTGCTCGGTGTTGTTTTCGGAACCGGCGGATCGGCGCAAGCTCAGCTTTACAGCGGGAAAGAACTGGTCAAGGCGGCGCTTCTTTCGGACGCCAGTTCGATCGCACCCGGCCAGAAGTTCAGAGTCGGGGTTCTCTACCGGATAGAGCCTGGCTGGCACATCTACTGGAAATATTCGGGTGATGCCGGTATGCCCACCAAGATCCAGTGGCAATTGCCGCCGGGATTTAAAGCCGGCGAGTTGCAGTGGCCCCTGCCCATGCGGGAAAAGGAGCCGGGCGATCTGGAGGTGTTTGACTACACGTCCGAAGTGTTGTTATTCGCCGAAATCGAAGCGCCGGCAACGTTGCCGGCGCAGCCAGTTTCAATCCAGGCCAAAAGCGATTGGCTGGTGTGTCAAAGCCTGTGCGTTCCAGGTCGGGCGCAGATTTCGTTGAACTTGCCAGCGGGAAGCAACACCCCCTCCGATTTCGCTCCGGCTTTTCAGAAATATGCTTCCCGGGTTCCGAAGCAATTGGGAAGCCCGATCAAACTAGGTTTTAGCCGAACGGGCAAAAGCCTTGTCGCGGTAGTAGACGGGATCGCGAAAGACGTATCTCTCGATTTCTTCCCTATTCCACCCGAGGACGCCGTGATCGGACATGTCGCGCGAGACGGGAACAGACTGACGATTCCCATTGAGAGCGAGGCCAAGCCGAGTGCTCGAATGGATGGTGTCATTGTGGTGGGCTCGGATAACAGCAGACAGGGATATGAAATCAACGAAGGGACCGTTCTGAATCGAGTGCAGTCCCAAAAAGATTCTCCTGCGGCGGGGCTCCCTGGAATTCTGCAGATGCTCGGATTTGCGCTGATCGGAGGTTTAATCTTAAACGTCATGCCATGTGTCCTGCCGGTCATTTCGCTTAAGATCTTCGGTTTTGTTTCCGAAGCGAGAATGGACGCCAAAAAAGCCTTTCGGCTCTCGATGGCATTCTCGCTCGGGATCATCGGCTGCTTTGCCGTCCTGGCTGTCCTGGTCATTCTGTTGCGAACGGCAGGCGCACAGATCGGGTGGGGATTTCAGTTCCAGGATTATCGCTTTGTTATTCTCGTTTCCTGCCTGGTTTTTGCCTTTGCGCTCAATTTATTTGGGGTTTACGAGTTGTCGGTTTCCGCCCAGGCGACGCAAGGCCTGGCCGATCTGGCGCGGGGACAGGGGTATGGCGGAGCCTTTTTTCAAGGGGTATTTGCTACCGTGCTAGCCACTCCCTGTACCGCACCTTTTCTCGGAACCGCTTCGGCCTTTGCGTTTGCTCAGCCTGGATGGGTGACCTTTCTGGTCTTCTTGTTTATCGGCCTTGGCATGGCGCTGCCTTATCTACTGCTCGCCATCAATCCGAGGTGGTTGCGTTATCTACCAAAACCAGGCGCCTGGATGCTGCGTCTAAAGCAGTGTATGGGATTTCTTCTGGTGGGTACGCTGCTCTGGTTGATCTGGATCCTGGGCCAGATGCGGGGTCCTGACGCGGTCGTAGGATTGGGGGCCATCCTTTTGGTCATCGCGATCTTAGCCTGGATAAAGGGCGCATTCTGGACTCCAATTTCGTCCAGGCGGTCGCGGGTGCTGGCGATCGTCGCGATGGGTTTAGTGCTGTGTCTAGCCGCCGCCTGTTACGGGTTCGTGACTAAACCGAGTCAGCTTGTGTGGCGGCCATTCAGCAAATCAGCGCTGGACGAAGCCCTGGCTTCCGGTAAGCCCGTCTTCGTTGATTTCACGGCTGATTGGTGTCTCACCTGCAAGACCAATGAACGGTTCGCTATCGATACTCCGAAGGTCAGGCAGGAATTTTTGAAGCGAGATGTAGTCGCCTTGAAGGCGGATTGGACCACCGGCAATCCGGAAATTACCCAGATTTTAAAGCAATTCGGAAGGGCTGGAGTGCCGATGTATCTCATTTACCCAAGCGGTAACAAAGAGACGCAGCCGTTGCTTCTGCCGGAGTTGATCACCTCTCAGACCGTCTTGGATGCGTTGAACAAAACCTGACGACTCGCGGTCTTAATCTTATAATCAAGCCAATACCTCAAACCAATACCCGTAGAAACACGAAATGATTAAAACGTTACTTTTCACTTGTGGATTGCTGGTGGCAGCAGCTGGATTGAGTTTCGCCGAGCCGGAAGTTGGAAAACCTGCACCGAACTTTTCTTTGCCGGACACTCAAGGCAAAAATCACACCTTGGCCGATTTGAAGGGCAAATACGTCGTCTTGGAATGGTACCAGCCGGATTGCCCGTTTGTCGGAAAACATTACAGGTCCGGCAATATGCAAGGTCTGCAGAGGGAATATACGGCAAAAGGAGTGACCTGGCTGTCAATAGATTCTTCTGCCCCGGGGGAGCAAGGCAATTACCCGGCTGCGAAGTTGGACGAGATTGCTAAGCAGGACGGTGCGGCGCGGACCGCTCTCTTGTTGGACCCGTCCGGCGAGGTCGGACGATTGTATGGGGCAAAGACAACGCCGGATATGTACGTCATCGATCCCAAGGGAATACTCGTGTACGAAGGCGCGATCGATAACAAGCGCAGCACCAACCCTGCTGACGTCAAAACTGCCACCAACTATGTGAGGGAGGCCCTCGAGGCAGCGATGGCGGGAAAACCGGCTCCTACGCCCGCAACTCGGCCCTATGGTTGCAGCGTCAAATATGTTTCAAAATAGACTTGAATCTCAGAGGCGCGACTATGCGCTTAAAGTCTTGACTCCCTGCTCCGGACGCTCTCGCCCTTTGCATGCCCCTCTCCGTGTGCTACCATGGAGAATTGTTTTTAGCGTATGGCACAATTAGATCCTCGGTCCTCGAAGGACAAAAACCCTCGAAATTTCGGCAACGATAATAATTTCAACTGGCGCGGCATTCTCCTCTTCGCCTGCGCCATAGCTCTGTTAGGGGGCTTTTTGTTGTCACGAAACGGCAGCTACGGAAACGTCGAAGAGATCAGCTTCACCGATTTCGAAAAATACATTGACGAAGGTCGGATCAGCAAGGAGGAGCCGCTCCAGCTGATTGTAACCGAAGGCCGGTCGACGCAAACTCTGCGTGGAGCTTACGAAAGAGGCAAGAAACCGTCATCTCTGGCCGGGGCGCCGGACCATTTCAAAACCACAATTTTCATCGAGTACAACAAGGATCTGAAATCCGAGCTCGAAAATCGCGGTTACAAGGTAGACATCAAGGCTGATTCGGATGTCATGTTATCCGCGCTGCTCCAGTTTTTACCGATCGCGCTGTTTTTCCTGATTCTTTATTTCTTTTTCCGACAGCAGATCCGGAACGCCGGCAAGGGTGCGCTCAATTTTGGCAAGAGCAAAGCCCGAATGCTGGCTCGCGACAGGAACCGGGTGACGTTCAAGGATGTTGCCGGTGTTGAGGAAGCTAAAGAGGAAGTGCAGGAGATCGTCGATTTCCTGAAAGATCCGAAAAAATTTCAAAAACTGGGCGGTCGTATCCCCAAAGGGGTACTCATGGTGGGTCCTCCAGGAACCGGCAAAACCCTTTTGGCGCGTGCAATCGCCGGAGAGGCGGACGTACCGTTCTTCAGCATCAGCGGCTCTGATTTTGTGGAGATGTTTGTCGGGGTGGGAGCCTCGCGAGTGCGTGACATGTTTGAGCAAGGTAAAAAATCCGCCCCCTGCATTATTTTCATCGACGAAATAGATGCCGTCGGACGGCATCGTGGCCATGGCCTCGGTGGCGGACATGATGAACGTGAGCAGACTTTGAACGCACTCCTGGTGGAGATGGATGGCTTCGACACACAGGAAGGTGTGATCATCATCGCCGCGACGAACCGTCCTGATGTGTTGGATCCGGCACTTTTGCGGCCTGGTCGGTTTGATCGCCAGATTACCGTCAATCTTCCGGACGTGAAAGGGCGCGAAGAGATTTTACGGGTTCACGCGAAAAGGGTTAAGCTGGCTGAGGGCGTAGACTTGGGAGTCGTGGCCAGAGGAACTCCGGGTTATTCAGGAGCTGAACTGGCGAACGTGATCAACGAAGCAGCTCTCTTAGCTGCGCGGCGTGGGTTGAAGGCGATCACGATGGCCGAAATGGAAGAGGCACGCGACAAGGTGCGATGGGGGAAAGAGCGTCGCAGCCTGGCTATCAGTGAGAAAGAAAAGGAAAACACGGCTTATCACGAAGCAGGTCACGCCTTGCTGTGCGAAGTGTTGGAACACACGGATCCCCTTCATAAGGTAACTATCATTCCCCGCGGACCGTCTCTTGGCTCAACGATGTATCTGCCGATTGAGGACAAATACACGAACCGTAAGAATGAGTTACTCGATCGTCTCGTCGTCATTATGGGCGGTCGTGTTGCGGAAGAAATCGTTTTTGGCGACGTGACCAACGGGGCGACTGGCGACATTCGGATGGCGACTGGCATTGCGCGTAAAATGGTGTGCGAATGGGGAATGAGCGAGCGGTTGGGCATGGTCGAATACGGGGAGCATGAGGATTACGTTTTCCTGGGGCGCGACATCTCGCGGTCACGGGCCTACAGCGAGGCGACGGCGCAGGAGATCGATCGGGAAGTGAAGAGGCTTTGTGACGACTCCTATCAGCGAGCGCTTAAGGTGTTGACCCTTCGTAAAGAGACGCTAGTGACCATTGCCAAGGCGCTTTTGGAGTATGAAACGCTCGATGGCGGTCAGATTCGGGAAATTTTGAACAACGGCAGGCTGGTTAATCCGCCGCCACCGATCTCTCCCCCCAATCGCGACGATCGCCCGCCGGAGACAAGTCGTCCGCAGCCCGAAGGCGTGGGCGGTTTGACAGAGGCTCCAGCGTAGCCTGCGTTTCCTGCCCGCCCTGGCTCTTTGGGTGCGCTGTGCTCCCGGGAAGATCGAGGGCGGTTGCCAAATGACCTGCGGCCAATGGCATGCTATTTCGGCGACAGTACACTAGGACTAGGAACGTGCAAAGCGGGGACGCTTTGTCGACAAGATATTCGGCCCGCATCCCCATTCTCCCAAACCCGCGGCTAGTTCGAAAAGAAGGCGGCGAAATGTTGTGGTTGACGCTGAATCTGCATCCCGATTTATTGATTGTGCTGCAAAACTTAAACTCAGAGGGTATTCACCATGACGAAAATTGGAATAAACGGCTTTGGGCGGATCGGGCGTCTGGTCTTTCGGGCACTTGTCGAACAAGGCTTGCTTGGTAAAGAGATCGATGTAGTTGCCCTGAACGACTTGGTTCCCGCAGACAATCTGGCCTATCTCTTGAAATACGACTCTACGCAAGGCCGCTTCCAAGGCGACGTTTCCAGCGAAAAGTCAAACCCGGAGCTCGAAAGCGACGACTTGCTGGTCGTGAACGGAAACAAAATACGGTGCCTGGCGGTAAAAGAAGGACCCTCTGAACTGCCTTGGGCAAAACTGGGCTGCGAAATCGTGATCGAGTCGACCGGGTTGTTTACGTCCGCCGACAAAGCGAAGGGCCATCTTGAAGCGGGCGCGCGAAGGGTGTTGATCACAGCTCCCGCAAAGGGCGAGGACATCACGGTCTGCATCGGGGTGAATCATGAGAAATACGACCCCTCGAAACACCGCATCATTTCGAATGCAAGCTGTACCACGAACTGTCTGGCGCCCGTCGTCTATGTTCTCTTGAAGGAGGGCTTCGGCATCGGGGAGGGGCTGATGACCACCGTGCATAGTTACACCGCTACGCAGAAGACCGTCGATGGACCTTCCAAGAAAGACTGGAAAGGTGGCCGCGCTGCGGCGATCAATCTGATCCCTTCAACGACGGGAGCGGCAAAAGCGGTTGGGCTTGTCTGTCCAGAGGTGAAGGGAAAGCTCACCGGGATGTCTTTCCGTGTTCCAACCCCCGCAGTTTCGGTAGTTGATCTCACGGTTCGGACAGAAAAAGAGACGAGCTACAAGGATATTTGCGCGGCGATGAAAAGAGCCAGTGAAACCTACCTGAAGGGTGTTCTGGCTTATACCGAAGACGAAGTCGTATCAACGGATTTCTTGCACAGCCCGTACTCCAGTATCTTCGATAGCGGCTCCGGCATCGAACTTAACAGCCGCTTTTTCAAATTGATCAGTTGGTACGATAACGAATGGGGCTACTCAAACCGCTGTGTTGATCTCCTGAAGCACATCCTCTAACCGGGCGGAAGATATGGCGAAAGTATCGGTTCGAGACCTTGACGTGAAAGGCCGGCGGGTGCTGATGCGGGTGGACTTCAATGTGCCGACCGAAGAAATTGACGGGAAGATCCGTATTACGGATGACACTCGAATTCGTGAAAGCCTTCCCACCATCGAACTGTTGCGGGAAAAAGGAGCGAAGGTCATCCTGCTGGCGCATTTTGGCCGCCCTAAAGGGAAGCCGAACCCTAAGTACTCCCTGCGACCGGTGGCCGATCATTTGATGCAGATGTTGCCGCCCCCCGTGAAGTTTAGCCCGGAGGTGATTGGAGCCGGCGCGGTTGCGGCTTCGAAAGCGCTGCCGGACGGGGGCGTGTTGCTGGTGGAGAATGTACGCTTCTTTAAAGAGGAAGAAGCGAACGACCCAGGGTTTGCCCAAGAGCTCGCGAAACTGGGCGATGTTTACGTCAACGATGCTTTCGGCGCGGCTCATCGCGCACACGCCAGCACGGCTGGAGTTGCCAAGTATTTGCCGGTGGCCGCCATGGGACTGTTGATGGAGCGTGAGCTCCAGTACCTCCACGAGGAGCTGGCAAACCCCGACCGACCATTCCTGGTGATTCTAGGCGGTTCTAAGGTCTCCGACAAAATTGATGTGATCAAATCGCTCATCGCAAAGGCGGACGTGTTCTTGATTGGAGGCGCGATGGCGCACACGTTTTTCAAGGCGGAGGGTATCCCAACCGGGGCTAGCCGCGTCGAAGCCGACAAAGTTCACCTGGCGGAAGAGCTTCTGGCACTGGCCAAAGAGAAGGGAATGAAGTTCCTGGTGCCGATCGATAGCATTGAAACGGAGGAGGTCAAGGCGGGGGCGAACAGTCGGAATACCCCGTTGCTCTCGACCTCTCAGGGAATCACGGACGGCTGGCATGCCGTCGATATCGGCCGGGAGACGATCGCTTTGTACAAAGCAGAAATCGCCCGGGCGAAGACCATCGTATGGAACGGGCCGGTCGGAATTTTTGAAATTCCTGATTTCGCAAATGGCACTCGAGAAATCGCAGCTGCCCTGGCTGAGTCTGATGCAAAAACCATCATCGGCGGCGGAGACTCCGTGACTGCAGTAAAAATGTTTGGGTATTCGGATAAGATGACGTTCATTTCCACGGGAGGCGGCGCCTCGCTCGAACTTTTGGAAGGCAAGGAGCTTCCCGGAGTTGTCGCGCTGACGGATCGATAGATGCGAAAAAAAATCATCGCGGCCAACTGGAAAATGAACCTCACGCATACTGAGGCGGAATCTTACTTTGCCACCTTTCTTTCCGAGATTGGCCAGGTGGTCAACGATCTCGAAATCGTAATTATCCCTGCCTTCACGGCCATCCCCGCGCTCATATCAGCTTCCGAGAAAATGCCAATCCTTCGCATCGGAGCCCAGAATATGCATTGGGAGAAAAGCGGCGCGTTCACCGGAGAAGTGAGTGCCGCGATGCTGCGGGCGCTTTACGTTAAATATGTCATCGTCGGGCATAGCGAGCGGCGGACGCTGTTTGGGGAAACAGATGAGATCGTGAACCGAAAGGTGGCAGCCGCGCTGGAGGCCGGTCTTCGGCCAATTTTTTGTGTGGGTGAGACCCTTCAGGAACGGGACGGCGGCCAGGTAGAGGAGGTTCTGCGAAGACAGTTGAGCAAGGGCCTGGCAGGCGTGGCCCAGAAGGATTTGCTCGAGATTGTGGTGGCGTATGAGCCATGCTGGGCCATCGGGACAGGAAGGTCCGCCACGCCGGCCGAAGCACAGCAGTCGCATTCGTTTATTCGCACGGTTCTTTCCGAGCTGTTTGGGTCTCCGGCTGCAGAGCGGATCCGAATACAATACGGCGGAAGCGTGAAGCCCGAAAACGCCGAAGACTTGATGCGCCAGAAAGATATTGACGGCGCTCTTGTCGGCGGAGCGAGCCTGGATCCTCGGAGCTTTGCCGGGATCATTTGGCGCACCGAGGCTGCCCTCGCCTAACTTGAAGAAAGCGCCTTCGCCGCGGCACCTCCTGTAGGCAAAGCGTCCTCGCTTTGCACCTTTTCAGAGGTAAGGCGGGACGCCTTACACTGCAGTTTGGACATTTCCAAAGTCTTTATATTGGCGCCGGAGGCGCCGACCAACCCTTTCGTAGGGCTGCGCCCCAGAAGCGTTAACTTATCGCAGCGGCAGGGGAGGTGCCGTGACGCATTTATCCCGGAGGGATTAAACGAGGGTAGCCTGGCACGAAGTGCCTGGACAAAGAAAAAAGACGCCGTCTAGTCCCCGTAGGGATGTTTGATCAAGGTTTGCTCCAAATGTGTCATTCTAGTTTAGCAGATGAACCGTCCCTCTGGGACGGCTTGACTTTTTCTCTTGTTTCCAGGCACTTCGTGCCAGGCTGTTTCGTATGGTCCCTCCGGGACAGGCTGCGCTCTTGCGTTGTAGGATTTTCCTCAAGTTGAGTTAGCGCTTTGGGTCAGGGCCAGTGCTCCTCCGGGGTACCTCCTTCGGAGAGGCACTTAGGCCTGAAAATCGTCTTCGAAAGGTCCAAACTGCAGAGGTAAGGCGGGACGCCTTACACCGAAAAACCTACGGCAAACGACTTTTTAACACCAGCAAGCAGCTCAACATGTACTTGCCCCCCGCCCGGGGGAAGGTCAACTCTTCGCAGCCGGTTTCTCTGCGGGCTTTGGAGTGGCGACGGTCACGGCCATACCGTCTGCAAGTCCATCCGAAGGATTCAGAATGACTTGATCCGATTCCGAGAGTCCTTGGGAGATTTGCAGCTTGGTCCCCAGATCACGATTGATGACGATTTTCCTGATCTCGACTTTCCCGTCCGCACGAACGACTCCGACGCTCGGGCCTTCAGAGCGAAACAACAGTGTATTCGAGGGGACCGTAAACAGTCCGCTGTCACCCTCCAGCTTCAGATTGATCTCCGCATAGGCGCCGGGCAGTAACTCCTCGTTCTTGTTTGGAACTTCCAATTCGGTTAACAGCGTCCGGGAGGTTGGGTCGATCGCACCGGCCGTATTGGTCACATGAGCGGGATACTTGCGGCCGGGAAGTTCGTTCAACGTGAGGTCCGCCTGCACTCCCGGCATAACAAAACGGGCAAATGTTTGCGGCACATTGATGTAAACTCGGAGCGGCGAAGTTTGTGCCATCCGGAAGAGTTGCACGCCGCTGCCCGACGGGACGAACGCTCCGATATCGGTATCCCTTTCGGTTACAATCCCGTCAAAAGGCGCTTTAACAACCTTGAAATTTTCAAGCGCGTTGAGCGCGTTCACGGAGGCCTGATCGGCGTTGACCGTCGCCTGGGTTTGCTTGTAGGTGTCAGAAGCGGTGTCAAAATCCTGTGCAGCAATTACCTTGCGATTAAATAGATCCTGATCGCGTTTGAGGGTGGCTGCGGCCAGGTCGCGAGCCGATTCAGCTACCTTGAGCTGCGCCTTGGCCTGGTTGAACTGCTGATCGACTTGCGGAGTGTCGATCTCGGCGAGAACATCCCCTGCCTTCACCTTCGCTCCAATGTCAAAATACCATTTCTTCAGGTAGCCGCTGGTTTGAGCAAAAATAGGTGCCTCGATATAGGCTCTGGTCTGGCCGGGCAACTGAAGGGGAATGACCGGAGCCGCTTTTTCCGGATGGACCACGCTTACGATCATTTGGGCAGCCTCGTTTGATTGCTGCTGGAGGCCGGCGTTCTTGGCGTTGCGGGACGTCACACCCAGCACCGCGATCGCAATGAATATTGCGCCACCAGCGAAAAAGGCGAGTCTGACCCCTTTTCGATTGCTCCTTTCAGCGATGGGCGTGTTCTCTTCCAACGGTTCGGTTTCCTTCAATGTACCCTGCGTCATTTTTGTCTCCTGGAAAAAATCAATTAACGGTGCGGATGGTGGGCATCGGCTGGCCTGCGAATTTGTTCTTGCGGATGGCAGCGAACACCGTCGGCACAAAAAACAGCGTGGCGATTGTTGCGAAGAGCAGGCCGCCAATCACCGCTCTTCCCAGCGGCGCATTCTGTTCGCCACCTTCTCCAAGTCCCAGAGCCATTGGCACCATTCCGATGATCATGGCGATCGCTGTCATCAGGACCGGGCGCAGTCGCACGTAGCCGGCCTGCAGAGCGGCTCTGTAGGAGTCTTGATATTCTTCCAGGACCTCGTTCGCAAAGGTTATCACCAACACGCTGTTCGCAGTTCCCACGCCCATACACATGATGGCTCCCATCAGCGCGGGCACGCTGAGACTCGTGCCGGTGACAAATAGCATCCAAACAATACCGGCCAGCGCGAGCGGAAGTGCGGTAATGATAATCAAGGGGTCAATCCAGGACTGAAAATTCACCACCATCAGCAGATAGACCAGGACCATCGCAAAGATGAGGCCTCCGATTAATCCCGCAAATGAGTCTTTCATCGTTTGGACCTGGCCGCGTAACACCATTCGGCTACCCTTGGGTAAATCTTTCTGCATGCTGTCCATCACCTTCTGAACTTGAGAAGCGACATAGCCCAGATCTTTCCCTTCGGTCCCACCGTAGATGTCCACAACCGGCTGGATGTTGTAATGCGTTACGATGGGAGGTTCCGATTCGCGGGAAATTTGGACTAGATTGCCGAGGATTTGGGTTGGCGCTCCCACTCCAGCCGCTCCATGCGTTGCCGTTGTTCCGACCGGTCCCAGGATCGGCAGGTCACGCAATGCATCCAACGAATCGATCGAATACTGAGGGGACTGTGTGTTCACCGTGTAGCTGACGCCATTCTTGGGATCGAGCCAGAAATTAGGGTTGGTCTGTTGAGTTCCGCTCAAGGCCCCCAAAAGCGAGCTGGCGACCTGATTTTCGGTGATCCCGAGTTGAGAGGCCTCGGTGCGATCAACCCTCAGGCTTAGCCGTGGTGAGTCAAATGGCTGTTGAACGCGTACATCTACCGCCCCTGGAATGCGGCTGATTTGCTCGACCATGCGATTGGCCAATTGAGCGTTGGCAGCGATGTTCGCCCCAACGATTTGCACATCAAAGGGCGCTGGCAAACCGAAGTTCAGAATTTGCGCGACAATATCTGCCGGCGGGAAAGAGGAGACTATCCCCGGAAAATCCCGATGCATCCGCTTCCGGATTTTACTGACGAACTGTGCGGTCGGGTCGTGTTTTTGTTCCAGTGAGACCAGGATGTCTGCGTCTGCCGCGCTTGCGACGCCTGAATTCGAGTAGGTAAGATTAATGCCGCTGTAAGGCAGGCCAATGTTATCAATAATCCCCTTCAACTGGTTCTTGGGGATCTCTTCGCGGATCGCGCCCTCAATCTGATCCACCTGCCGCGCGACATCTTCAATTCGCGTCCCGCTTTTGGCCCGAACATGCAGCGTGAACTGGCCTGCATCCACCGCCGGAAAGAAATCCTGTCCCAGCCAGGGAACCAGAACCATCGAAACCGCGGCGAAGCCAATAAACAAAATGGCTACCGTCCGGGTGTTTCGCAGGCACATGGCGAGGATGTCCCGGTAACTTTCATGAAACAATTCGAATTTCGCGTTGAACACGCGGTTGATCGCTCCAAAGATGCCCACGATTGGGTTGACCCCCCTCGGCGACGCGGCTCCCTTTCCTCCGGGAACGTTTTGCTTGGCATGATCCCCGCCAAGCCAGTACATGGCAAGCGTCGGAACGAGCGTCCGGGAAAGAATGTACGAAGCAAGCATGGCAAAGATGACGGCCTCCCCGAGGGGCGCGAAGAGAAACTTGGCCGTTCCGCCGAGAAAGAAGATCGGCACAAAAACGATGCAGATGCAGAGGGTGGAGACAAAAGCAGGAACCGCGATTTGCGCCGCGCCGTCGAGGATTCCCTGATGCAGAGACTTTCCTTCTTCGAGGTGTCTGTCGATATTTTCTATCGTGACCGTCGCATCGTCGACGAGGATACCGACGGCGAGTGCCAAGCCTCCGAGGGTCATGATATTAATGGTCTCACCCAACGCAGACAAGACGGCGAGTGAGCTCAAAATCGAAAGCGGGATCGAGACCGCAATGATCAAGGTACTTCGCCAACTTCCGAGAAACAGCAGGATCATCAGAGCGGTCAGACATCCGGCAATCACGGCTTCCTTCACCACTCCTTCAATCGCGGCCGTGACAAAAATGGACTGGTCCGCGAGCGTCTGGATGTTCAGCCCTGCAGGCAAGGTGGAATTTGATTGGAGACGTTGCACCAGCTGCTTCTCGCCTTGGACGATATCCAAGGTGGATGCCTTGCCGTTCTTTTGCACCTGCACCATGGTCGCCCGGCGGCCGTCGAACCGAACAATATTCGTTTGAGGGTAGTATCCGTCGCGCACACTTGCCACATCGCGCACATAGGTCGTCGTGCCATTGATGGTCCGAACCGGAATGTCACCCAATTCCTGGATCGATTTTGGACTGGCATTCAGTCCAACGTCGAGCTCCTGCTCTCCAATCTTGACCGTTCCGGAGGGTAGAATGACGTTTTGCGCGCTAATTGCGTTGATGACGTCAGTGGGCGCGAGACCGCGTGCCTGGAGCTCCTGGCTGTTGATATCGACAGAAACGACTCGCTGTTTGCCCCCATAAGGGTAGGGGACAGCGGCCCCGGGAACCGTCACCATTTGCACGCGGAGGAAATTCAACGCCAGGTCATTCAGCTGCTGCTCTGAAAAGTTGGCCCCGCTCAAACCGAGACGAAGAACAGGGACATTCGAAGCGCTGAAATTTAAAATCAGCGGCGGCGTCTCTCCGGGCGGCAACTGTTTCAGGATTGCTTGCGAGGCGGCGGTCAGCTGCGCCATGGCAACCGGTACGTTCGCGTTCGGCTGGAGGTATAGCTTTACCACTCCAACTCCGTTGTAGGAAGTGGACTCAATGTGTTCGATATCGTTGACCACCGTGGTGAGAATTCTCTCATAGACCGAAGTGATACGGTTTGAGAATTCCTCGGCGGGCATTCCGGTGAAGTTCCAGATCGCAGCGCAGACCGGGATATTGATGTCCGGGAAAATATCCTTTGGCGTCTTTAAAATGGAAAGGACGCCCGCGATGAGGATAAAGATGGCGAGGACGATGAAAGTGTACGGTCGCCGGAGAGCTAACTGGACGATCCACATAAGCTGAATCTTGGAAGAAGGTTCAAATCAAACACTGGCGCAGACGCGTTGAAGACAGGACTCCTTGAGTTGACCGGTCGGTCATGTAGGTAGGATCGAGGATTTGCCATCATTTGCCAGAACATTCATTGGAATGATTCGCTTGTGTTCTAGGAGATTTCGACTGGAGGGGATCTCGTAAGCAGGCGCCGAGTGGGACGGAGGAGGTGATTCGACATTTTGAGCCGGGCGTTTCAGCCCTCTGCAGTCCAGTGCTGCTCCTTCGTCCGGCCCCTCGTCCGCGTCCTCGTCGTCGGTTTCGTTCTCCGCTTTGGCAAGGAGAATGACACATTTGGAGGAAACCTTGATCAACGTCCCTAGGGGACGAGACGCGTCTTTTTTCTTTTTCCAGGCACTTCGTGCCAGGCTACCCTCGTTTTAATCCCTCCGGGATAAATGCGTTACGGCACCTCCCTGCCGCTGCGATAAGTTAGCTTACCGGTGCACCCTTGCTGGAAGGCCACGCGCACCGGCAGCTACTTCCTGACTGCATGTTCGGTGAGACGTTAGTTTGACTTTGACCCAGGGGCCGCTGCGACGGCCGGCCTCGTATGGAGAATCGGGTCTCTTGGCGATCAAGCCTTCGAGCTGGAATTTTCGCGCAAGCTGGAGCAGCTCTTCTTTTGTGCCGCGGAGCTCCTCGGAGAAGCGGATATGGTCCGGAGCTTTCCTAAGTAGCCTGGCCAGCAGCTTAGCTTACGGCGTTCGGCAA
>JAFAKL010000505.1 GCA_019235445.1 Verrucomicrobiota bacterium
ACATTCACTCATAAACCTGTCGATCCCAACCAGGATGGCTAATGATTCAATAGGCACCGAGGGTACGACAGAAAGCGTTGCCGCCAGGGTAATGAATCCAGCGCCCGTAACCCCTGATGCACCTTTTGATGAAAGCATCGCCACGACGAGGATGGTTAGCTGTTGCCCGAGGTCTAGATGCGTGTTCGTCGCCTGCGCTAGAAATAGCGCCGCCATCGTCATATAAATGTTCGTGCCGTCCAAATTAAAGCTGTACCCCATTGGAATTACCAGGCCGACCGTCGTAGTAGAGCACCCGAGACGCCGCATCTTTTCCAGCATCCCAGGCAGAGCCGTCTCGGAAGAACTGGTTCCCAGTACGAGAAGGAGCTCTTCCTTGATATAATTCAAGAATCGGATAATGGAGAAGCCGTTGAAAGCTGCGATCGCACCGAGAACAACAATCACGAATAGGAAAGCCGTAACGTAGAAGCAGACCATGAGATATCCCAGGCTCCCCAACGCACCCAATCCCTGACTGCCAATCGTAAACGCCATGGCACCGAATGCTCCGATCGGTGCCACTTGGACGACCATCCGCATGATTCCGAAAAATATCGCTACGCCCAAATCGATCGCCCGAAGGATCGGTTGCCCGTGTTCGCCCATAAAGGAAATTGCAAACCCGCTCAGAATCGCCACCAGGAGCACCTGAAGAATATCACCGGTGGCAAATGCATTGAAAAATGAGGATGGGATGATGTTTAAGAGGAAATCTGTCGGATTAAGGGAATGCGCGTGTTGAGCGAACGATTGGGACTGCTGAGCGTGTTCACCCTGGAGAGATTTTAAATCGATATTGAAATCAGCTCCCGGGTGGAGCAAATTCACCACGATCAACCCAATCAACAGTGCCAGCGTCGAAACGACCTCGAAATAGACCAGCGCCTTGATTCCAATACGGCCAAGTTTTTTTACGTCCGACATCGACGCGATACCGTGAACGACCGTACAGAAGATGATCGGTGCGATTATCATCTTCACGAGGTTGATAAAACCGTCTCCGAGAGGTTTCAGGCTTTTTCCTAAACTGGGATTCAGGTATCCAACAACAATCCCGAGAAAGACTGCGATCAGGACTTGGACGTATAAGATCCGATACCACGGTTTTCGATGAACTGCTTCTTTTCTGGGAGGATTTGTCATATGGGGCGCTATTCTTTCATTGGCCAGCTAGAGGGAACGTCCAACAGCTAAGTAGCCGGGCCGGCGGTTTTACTACGGCGCTCACCCCCATCCTTCTCGTAGCGAATGCCATGCTTAGAGAGGGAGTTGGGTGGAAGGTTGCGGTGGACCTCCTCAACAGCGCTTCCTGTTGCTTCAGGTTGAATGAGCTCATCTCCGGCCAGCCTTTCGTTGAATTTCTCCCGGTGAACGAGCTCGCATTATTACATGGTCGTCTCCTCCTTGCCTAGGCCAAAATCATTGGAGAAACCTAGCACATTTGGGTTATTATCCTGAGCAACGGAGGACCTTTACTGGTCAGCAAAGGGTAAAACAAACGCGGAGATCGGTATATTTTGACGCGGTGGTATCTCTGGTTGGTCGGTCCGCTAAGCGAGCAGGAACTCCGCGAGGGGATCGAATCTCCCGCACAACTTACTAGCGGCGAATTGGAATCCGCTTTGATGTAACTACTGCTTGAGGACATGAAAGGTCAGGCAAGCGCCTTCCCTTTCTGGAGCACGCGCTGTGGAAATTTTGGGAAAAGGCGAGATGGGAGGCGCCTCACAGCTAAGTGGTTGAAAACGTTTGACCAAGCATTTTAAGATCGCCGCGTTGCCGCGAGCTTTCTCGCTGTCATCGGATTTGGTTTGTCCCTTTGGGTAAACTTCTCAAGTTTGAATTCGATGAGGCGTTGCTTGAGTCAGTCGAAATTCCACCAATCGATTGGCTGACCCGGTTCAAAGAGGACGGTTCAATCACGGCGGCTCAGGCTTTCGGCAAGGAATGGTTTCTGCAAAAGCGCTCAGCGGTTCTCTCAGTGCCAAGCGTGGTCGTTCGAATCGAGCACAATTTTGTCCTTAACCCACATCACGCGGATTTTCCAAAAGTCGCCATTAGTGCCGCAGTCACACTTGATTTCGATCCACGCCTTTGGAACCTAACGAGCACACGTGGAACATAACACTACTGTTGGCCGTTATGAAATCGCGGCCGAGCCACGCCGCAAGCCCGAGCGTATCAAAAAAGGGATTGTGCAGGTACGCTCCAGCGAGTACTTGAATAATGCGGTGGAGCAAGACCAACGGCGAATAAAGCCACGAATTCGGCCGATGCTCGGGTTCAAGCGATACGGCTGATCCCCGCTGCCCGTACTCCTTGTGCACTCCGGCCAACCACATGCGCTTTGTCATCTAACTCCAAAGCAATCTGTCGATTGGAAAGAGCACGGGGCCACTAAGACGAGCATATCAGCCCGCCTATACCGACCTCCTGTTGCCCCAAAATGCTTGACGCCCCTC
>JAFAKL010000292.1 GCA_019235445.1 Verrucomicrobiota bacterium
ACTAAAACCCTGATCAATGAGTTCTGGCAGGACGTTTGGGCAGGCGTCCAGAGCGAGGCCGCCAAGTACAATATCAAAGTGGACGTGCAGGCTGCGAAAGATGAATCTTCACTCATCGAGCAACTTAACTTAGCTCAGACCGTTTTATCGAAAAAACCGGACGCTTTATTGCTTTCACCAGAGTCCGACTCCAATTGTGTGCCGGTGGTCGAAGCGGCCAGGAAACTTAACATCCCCACCGTCATCATCGATGATGCACGAACGCAAGGTGCCAGTTCTTTCGTCGGGAACGATCAAGTGGCCATCGGTTCGGCAGCTGCTGAATTCCTGCATCAAATCTACCCAAACGGGGGAAAGGTCGCGCAAATTGAGGGCCAGGCCGGTTCTCCGAACGCGCGGAATCGAATTAAGGGATTTACTGAAACACTTAAAAAATATCCGAACCTGGTTTTAGTTGCCAGCCAGCCGGGCAACTGGGATCGCATGACAGCTATGAATATAACAACGAATATCTTGCGCACACATCCTGATCTGGTCGGAATCTATGCCAACAACGATGGGATGGCCCTAGGTGTCGTTGAAGCAGTGAAGAACGCTCGTAAATTGAAACAGATAGCGGTAGTTGGTACAGACGGCATTCGTGAAGCACTACGGTCAATCGCTAATGGCGAAGAGCGGGCTACGGTCAGTGAGCTCGACAATCAAGAAGGTATCCTTGGGGTACAGGTAGCTTCGCGATTGTTAGGCTGCCAGCGGATTCCGCCTTGGATTGTGTCACAACACGCCGTTATTACGATCGACAACGTCAAAGATTTTACCAATCCGCCCAGCCCCGCAAAGTAGGGTAATGACAGGTCCATTGAGGAAGGAAGATGCAGATCCCAAACGTTGATTCGCCTTCAACGCCGCTTCTTCAACTTCGAGGAATTACAAAAGCGTTCGCTGGGGTGCAGGCGTTGAAGGGCGTAGATTTTGACCTCAGGGCGGGAGAAGTCCACGCCCTGATGGGCGAAAACGGGGCTGGTAAATCGACCTTAATGAAGATTATGTTCGGCGTGCAACCCCCCGATGCGGGCACAATAGAGGTCCATGGCCATGGTAAAGTGGACATCGACGACCCCCGACACGCCCTTGCGCTTGGAATTGGTCTGGTAAGCCAGGAGCCAAGTTTAGTTCCTCAGCTCGATGTAGCGCAAAACATTTTCCTGGGACAGACCGAAGCATTGAATATTGTCAAACGCGATCAGTTTCAGGCAAAAGCTCGAGAGATTTTGAAACCGCTAGCCCCGCAGCTTTCGGTCACGACGCGCGTTTCTTCTCTCGGTATGGCAGAGCTGCAGGTCGTTGAAATCGCCCGGACCCTGGCGCGCGGTGCCAAAATTATCGGGTTCGATGAACCCACTTCAAGTCTCACGCCGGCAGAACGAGATGGGCTTTTCACCCTTATTCGACAACTGAAAAGCAGCGGGAAGGGAATTATTTATATTTCACACCGAATTCCGGAAGTCTACGCAATTTGCGACCGCATTACGGTCCTCCGAGACGGCAAAGTGGTAGCTAACCGGGCGACTGTTGAAGTTCATCCGGACGAACTGATCAACTTGATTGCCGGAAGACGTCTGGCCGAGGAACTGCAGCAGCAGGCAAAATCGGATCTACGTCTCGATGGGCCAGAAGCTTTAAAGCTCGAAGGCATCTCCGCCGCAGGAAAACTGAGCGAAATCAACCTGACCATACGCTCTGGTGAAATCTTTGGTTTAGCCGGGTTGGTAGGTTCCGGCAGGACGGAGCTGGTGAGGTGCATTTTTGGTGCCGATCGCAAGGATGCCGGAACCATCTATGTGAACGGAAAAACACTTAACATCCAGCGACCCACTGACGCAATAGCGGCTGGCATCGCTCTGATTCCGGAAGACCGCCGCAAACAGGCCCTGGTACCGGTGATGGACGTGGAACGAAATTTTGGCCTCGCCAACTATGGGCGGTACGCGCCATCGGGCTTTTTGCGGCTCAAACAGCGGCGACAGGATACTGAGCGCTACATCGAAGAGATGGCTATTCGCCCTCGCCGTGCCGGAGTGCGGATACGAAATCTTTCCGGTGGCAATCAACAGAAGGTGATTATCGCCCGCTGGCTGCAGTCGGGCGCCAGAATTTTCCTCTTTGATGAGCCGACTCGCGGAATAGACGTAGGGGCCAAATTTGAAATTCACGAACTGATGCGCCGTCTGGCCAAAGACGGCTGCGCCTTATTGGTCATCTCGTCTGAATTGCCCGAGATCCTGGCGCTCTGCGATCGGGTGGGGATCATGCGCGAAGGGCGGTTGGTACAAACCATCGAAGATTGTTCCGGGTTAACGGAGGATTTGCTGATGAAATATGCTAGCGGAGAAATTGCTCGCTTATGACAGACGACCGTGTTCCTCAGGTTTCTGATCCCGCCGGGGCGACTGCCGCACCCAGCGAAAAAAAAGTTAACCTCGAATGGATCAGAAATGTCAGCGTCCTTGCCGGCGCCGCGCTGCTTTTTATCGTTTTCTCAGTTCTTAGCAGCAGCTTCTACCAGCCGGCCAATCTGTTGGACATCCTGCTGCAGTCCTCCATCAACACGATGATTGCAGTCGGAATGACACTGGTGGTGATGACACGAGGTATTGACCTGTCGGTCGGATCAGTAGTGGGACTCAGCAGCATGATCGCGGCCAGTCTGCTGCCGCAAAACCTTCTGCTAGGCATCGCAGCCGGAATGTTAGTAGGGGTGGTATGTGGTTTGGTGAACGGCCTCCTGATCGCGAAGCTCAAGCTGCCTGACTTTATCGTGACGCTGGGCATGCTTAGCATTTACCGCGGTTTTGCTCTGATCTACACAGACGGTAAACCTATTTACGGCATCGACCCAATCTTTCGTGCTATCTTCGCCGGCGATCTAGCTGGAATTCCCACCCCCGTACTCCTGGCCTTGGCGATTGCATTTCTGGCATTTCTGCTTGTACGCTACACTGCCTTGGGCGAGCAGATCATTGCGGTAGGTGGCAACGAAGAAGCGGGCCGGCTTTCCGGGATCAACATCGACCGGGTAAAAATCTGCGTTTATGCGATTTCCGGATTGCTCGCAAGCCTTGCCGGCTTTGTCCTGATCGGCCGGGTTGGTGCAGCCGAGCCCATTGGCGGTACCGGGTTCGAACTTCAAGCGATCGGCGCCGCGGTAATCGGCGGCGCGAGTCTGTTTGGCGGCGAGGGCAACCCTTTAGGGTCGCTCATAGGCGCGTTGATCCTGGGGGCATTGCAGAACGGCTTGACGCTGTTAAACGTGCCGTCGTTCTGGCAACTCGTGGCGACCGGCGTGGTCGTCATCCTGGCCGTGTTTGCAGACCAGGCCACCCGGAAGCGGCAATAAAGGGGAGGCGTGACGCATGTTGGACGCGCAGCCGATAATTGACCCGCACCATCATCTTTGGGACCTCGGGCGGCATACGTATCCCTGGCTGCAGGCGCGCTCTCTGGCGCCGCGTCTGGAAGGCGACATCCGGCCCATTGCCAAGGATTACCTCCTGGAAGACTATTGGGCGGACACCCGCAACCAGAACGTTGTGAAATCTGTGCACGTCGAGTGCGGGTGGAATCCGTCCGACCCGGTGGGCGAGACCGAATGGTTGCAACGGCTCGCCGATCAGCACGGTTATCCTCACGGCATCGTTGCCCGGGCAACCTTGGATGCGCCAGACGTTGAGCAGGTCCTGGAAGGTCACATCCGCCACAAGAACACTCGTGGCATTCGTCACGCCATCAACTGGCATCCTGAACCGGCCAAGACCTACGTGAACCGTCCTGACCTGATCAGGACAAAAGCATGGCGACACGGTTTTGGATTGCTCCAGCGGTTTGGCTTGTCTTTTGACCTGCAGCTTTATCCCGCACAGATGGCCGACGCCGCCGAGCTCGCGCGTGCTTACCCGGACATCCGGATCATTCTTAATCACGCTGGAATGCCCGTGGACCGCGATGAGGAAGGCCTCGACCTTTGGCGCCGCGGCATCAGGGAACTGGCGGCTGCTCCCAACGTCGTGGTCAAGATATCAGGGCTGGGCACGGTGGACTGGAACTGGACGGTGGCAAGCATTCATCCTTTTGTCCTTGAGACCATTGACGCCTTTGGTGTTTTCCGATGCATGTTCGCCAGCAATTTTCCGGTGGACAAACTGTACAGCGACTTCGACACCCTCTACTCAGCTTTTCGCGAGATTACTAAACATTTTAGCCTGGACGACCGCCAGATGCTCTTTCACGACAACGCCGCGCGTTACTACCGTCTTTAAGTAGACACTTTGTTAGTATTCGTCCTCTTTTTGTATGAAATACGCTTCCAGATTGAATTCGTTTGCGGCTTGCCCAGAACGTTGTTGGGGAACCGCGACTTACAAGCCCACCCCGCTAGAGTTGATTAAGCGTGCCAGCGGCGTCCGCGGACTCTCTGCCGTTGACCTTAATTTTCCAGATCACTTCGCAGGCACCAAGCCCGGAGAAATTATTTCCTTTGCTCGCGATCAGGGATTGACAGTGAACGGGATCGCGATGCGCTACTACTCCGACCCTGGATTTAAATTGGGAGCGTTCACCCACCCGGATTCACGCGTCCGGCAAGCCGCCATCGACCTCACCAAGAATGCGATGGATCTCCTCGATCAAACGGGCGGGGACTTACTAACCATCTGGCTCGGGCAAGACGGTTGGGAGTACCCTTTTCATGTCGATTACGAAACCATTTGGGAAGCTGAAACCGGAGCCATCAGGGAGGTTGCCGACCATAACCCACGCATCAAGGTCAGCATTGAGTACAAGCCAAGCGATCCGCGCAGTTTCAGTCTGCTATCGAACCTCGCGATGACATTGCTAGCCCTAAAAAAGGTGGACCGGCCAAACCTTGGCGTCACGCTAGACTTCGCTCACGTCCTTTACGCGGGCGAACTCCCGGCGTTTGCCGCTGCCCTGATTCAGCATGAAAGCCAACTTTTGGGAATCCACCTCAATGATGGGTACGGCCGTCGTGACGACGGATTGATGGTTGGTACAGTCAACCTGGTGCAGACCTTGGAGCTGCTGTTTCAACTCATACGAAAAGGATTCGATGGCGTCATCTACTTCGACACTTTTCCTGACGCAACCGGGTTGGACCCCGTTCAGGAATGCGAGAACAACATCTCGATGGTGAACGCGCTTCAGAAAATGGCCAAGCGCCTGACGGGTCAGACGGAGTTGCTGGAAGCAATTAAGCGCCAGGATGCAGTGGTTAGCCAAGACCTCATCCGCCGGACCATCTTGGGCGATTGAAGCACCAAAAAAGGACCTTGAGGGAAGCGGCATTCATCACCAACCAACTAATGAGAAAAGAAAGAAAGTAATCATGTTATTACAAGATCGAGTAGCCGTCATTTCTGGTGCGGCGACCCCAAAGGGAATTGGACTGGCCACGGCGCAGCTTTTTGCCGAGCACGGAGCTGCCGTGGCTATTCTGGATTTGGAACGTCAGGCCCCGGCGCAAGTCGCAGCCTCGATTGGAAAGACACATCGTGGTTACGTGTGCGACGTGACCAAAAAAGATCAATGCGAAAGCGTGGCGCAACAAATCATCCAAGATTTGGGCGCAGTGGACATTCTGATTAACAATGCAGGCATCACGCAACCCATCCGTATTATGGGGATTGAACCTCGTCATTACGATGCGGTGTTGGACGTCAGCCTGCGGGGCATGTTGTACCTTTCTCAGGCCTTTATCCCGCACATGATCAGCCGAGGGAAAGGGTCAATTGCGT
>JAFAKL010000384.1 GCA_019235445.1 Verrucomicrobiota bacterium
ACGCCGCTCCTGCTTGGGTTGGGCCAGACGTTCGTTATCATTTCTGGCGGAATCGATTTATCGGTCGGATTTACGATGGGTCTTTCTGCTGTCGTGACCGCCCATGTTTACAATTGGGCTGCCCAGTTTGGAAATTCGGGGCTAAGCCTCCTGGGGGCGGTTGCGGCCGGGTTCGGCATTGCGATCGTACCCGGCGTGATCAATGGCATGCTGATTGCCGACTTACGTGTGCCGCCGTTTATCGGCACACTTGGAATGTACGGGGTCGCGAGAGGCGTGGCATTCCTGTTAGCGAAAGGGACGACCGTTCCTGTGCAGGGCGGCTTGATGGGAGAGATTGGGAATGGCGAAACAATTGGGTTTCCCAACCTGGTTCTCCTGACGATGGTGATAATCCTGATCATGCACTATTTACTTTCTCAGACGCGCTATGGTCAGCACATCTATGCCATCGGAGGTAACGTAAATGCCGCTCTGCGGGCGGGAATCAATGTGCGCAATAATACCATTGCGCTCTATATCCTATCCGCCCTGACAGCGGCGTGCGCAGGCATTTTCTATACTGCGAAATTCTCTGCCGGCGCAGCTCAGGCTGGTGAACCGGTGCTACTCGACAGTATCGCTGCGGTGGTGATCGGGGGCGCCAGCCTGTTCGGGGGATCAGGAACAATCATTGGCACGATCATTGGCGCCTTGATTGTTGCCGTGATACAATACGGCTTGGTTTTTGTGAACGTGGAGCCATTCTGGCAATTTGTGGCGGTTGGCGTGGTGATCATTATCTCGGTCCTTGTCGATCAGATGCAGAAAGGTGGGAGGAAATAAAGTGATGAATGCTGCTAATAAGGACCCTTTACTGGATCTGGAACATATCTCGAAACGCTTTGGAGGTCTCCAGGCGCTTAAAGATGTATCGTTAACTCTCTATCCTGGAGAAGTGCTCGCCTTGGCAGGCGACAACGGTGCAGGAAAATCTACGTTGATAAAGACCATTTCCGGTGTGCACAAACCCGACACGGGCACTATTAAATATTGTGGTAAGCTAATACATCTCGAGACACCTCACCAGGCAAGGGACGCGGGCATCGAGACAATCTATCAAGATTTGGCGATTGCGGACAATCTGGATGTGGGTGGCAACGTGTTTCTTGGCCGGGAAACGGTCAAGCGCATTTTCGGACTGCCCTTCGTCGACCGTCGACGGATGCGACAAGAGGCCCTTGTGACCTTGCAGGACCTGGATATCCATATCCAGTACCCGGAGAGCCCGCTCCGGTCTTTGTCGGGGGGACAACGTCAGTCTGTGGCCATTGGGCGGGCCATCCATTGGAAAGCGCGCGTGTTGATCATGGATGAACCGACGGCTGCTCTGGGGGTGCCGGAACAAAGGAAAGTCATGGAAATCATCGAGAAACTCAAAATGAGCGGGGTAGGAGTGATTTTCATTTCTC
Organism: Verrucomicrobiota bacterium; assembly: GCA_019235445.1. Lineage (GTDB taxonomy): Bacteria > Verrucomicrobiota > Verrucomicrobiia > Chthoniobacterales > JAFAMB01 > JAFAMB01. The sequence goes on from JAFAKL010000384.1 coordinate 1,452, forward strand.
ACAATCTGAACGACATTTTCCAGGTCAGCGACCGGATCCTGGTTTTGCGTCGTGGCGAAAAAGTCGGGGAGCGCCTTATCTCGCAAACGAACCACGATGAGGTCGTTCGACTTATGGTGGCGGGCTAGAGGCAAGCTTAGGCCAATGACTTACAGCAAAGCGACCACAATGTCTTATACCGGCGCCAAAGGCGCCCACCAACCATCAACTTTATGTTTGTTACAAAACCACGATTATTTCTCTCTTACGTTTTCGAAAATAAGTTTGCTGTGCCATCTTTCAATGTTAGCAACCTCGAGATGGCGCGCGCGGTCATCGAGGCCGCCGAGCTGGAAGACGCGCCCGTGATGGTGCAAACCGATTTTATAAATTTCAACTACGGCGGAATGGACGAGCTCTCTGCCTTGATTCGCGTCCTGGCCGAAAAGGCTCCGGTACCGGTCTTGATGCACCAAGATCATCCCGGGAAAGACAGCAACATTTTTCGCAGCTTGCGGCGAGGCTATTATTCGGTCATGTATGACGGAGGACATCTGCCGTTGGCCGAGAACATAGCTGGCACAACCCGCTTCGCAGAAATGGCACACGAATCGGGTGCCATTCTCGAATCTGAAATCGGATTGTTTGGGGGTGAATATCAGGGGGGAGAAGCCATTACAGCTGCTGCACATGACACGGCGGAAATGGTAGAGAAGAGCGGAACCGACACCTTGGCAGTTTCGGTGGGATCGGTCCACGGGCAGGAGACACGCCTTGATTTGGACCTCTTGAGTGAGATTGCAAAAAGCACCGGAATTCCGCTGGTCCTGCATGGTGGCAGTGGAATTCACCCCGAAGATACTAAAGCTGCCGCGATGCTGAATGTTTATAAGATTAACATTGGAGCTGCCCTGATCAATGGCTTCGTGCGCGGGTTAGAGGAGGCAGCGGCCCTACCTCCCGACCACGAGCCGAGGCATCAGCAAATCCTGCGGCATGTCATCGGGAGGTTACGTGAGATCGCGCGGAATCGCCTCTCTTCGTTCGGAGCGTCTAGCCACGGTAAAAGACTGCTTACTAAGCTTGTTTCCGCGAAGGATGACTTTTCCGGGCGGGTGCAAAAGAAGGAAGCCTCCGCTATCTGTTGCCGGCGAGAGGAAGGTGAAGACGTTCTCTCTGAAAAGCAGTTGGAAAGGAAAAATCTGGCGTGACTCCCGTGGAGCCGCTTGTTCTTTGATTTAGCCGCTGTGACTGCGCCCGTTCTAATAGGTCTGGATTTCGGCACGACGAACCTGAAAGGCGTCTGCTTTACAACGACTGGTGAATCGTTGGTGCGGGTGGAGGCGCAAACGCCACGAAATCATCCACAAGAGGGCTGGACCGAATGGGATCCTGCTCATATCTGGGACACCGTGATCCAGCTTCTCCAAGGATTACTGCAACGCTTGCCATCTGGGTACATCCCTGTCGGTATCAGCGTGGCAAGCGTTGCTGAATCCGTAGTCGGAATCGACAAGAGAGGCTATGCAACGGGTCCGATTATCGCGTGGCATGATCGTCGGAGTATGTTGGAGGCGGAATGGCTGTGTTCGCGAATTTCGGCAGAAGAAGTGTTCGCAATCACCGGTTCACCGATCGATGCAACATTTACGTTGTGCAAGCTGTTGTGGCTGCAGCGGCACCGGCCGGAGCAGTTTAATGCTGCGGTTCACTGGCTGCTCGTAGCCGACTGGATAGCGTTTTCTCTCACCGGAGAAATGGCCGCCAGCGCCAGTTTGGCATCCCGTACCCTGGCCTTTGACATTTCTAGGCTGGCGTGGTCCGGCAAGATATTGCAAGCTGCGGGTTTAGATCGCATGACATTTGCTGAAGTGCGCCCAAGCGGTACTTCGATCGGAAAAGTAAATCCCGAAATCGCCAATCGATGTGGTTTGCCCAAAGACGTGGTGGTCGCGGTTGGCGGCCACGATCATGTCTGTGGCGCCATAGCGGCAGGAGCTGTCAGACCGGGTATCTTACTTGATAGTATCGGAACTTCAGAAGCTCTATTTGTTCCAATAGCTGTCCCGACCAAGGCCGCTAATTTTCTAAAAGCATCGTTTTGCCAGGGAGTAGTCCAGGTGGTTCAACAATCTCCGTCGTACTACGCGATCGGTGGGATGCCATCCGCGGGAGAGTGTGTCGAATGGTTTCTCAAGCTGCTCCAAGGGAACAAAGGGATTGAATCTCTAAGTGATGCCGCAAGTGGCGGCGACCCCAACCGTGCGCTCTTTGTTCCGCACCTCAGGTTTGTCTCGAGTCCGACTCCGCAGCGAACTGGGCGAGGGGCTTTCTTTGGTCTGACCATAGACAGCTCGACTAGTGAACTTTTTCGGGCTGTACTAGAAGGGATTGCCTTCGAAGGCAAGTATATCATCGATCATCTCATCTCAATGGCCGGAGCGGACCCGGTGGCGGAGATCTGGTGCGTCGGGAAGATTTTCCAGAATACCCTATTCCAGCGAATCAAAGCCAATATTAATGGTGTGCCACTCCGCGTGGCAGAGCAACCGGATCTGGCAGCGCGTGGAGCGGCGGTCTTGGCCGGCCTCGCTGCAGGGACCTATGGATCAATAGAGGAAGCCCTCCAAATGACCCGTGGATATTGGAGCAAAAGATCTCCCGAAAAAGCACTGCAGCAGGCATATCGACAGGGACAGGTCCGTTATAATCGCGTGCGTGAAAACGTGCGGCTACTTAGTCAGGAATTATATGCGCACCAACAATGAAATTTCGCGATCCGTCGGATATGGCGTCATGGCCACTCTCCGTGCTGTTCCGTGTAGGCAATGTCAAATTGGAGATCAATTTCCGGGTAGCGCCGGCGATATTCCCCCAGA
>JAFAKL010000460.1 GCA_019235445.1 Verrucomicrobiota bacterium
TCGAGGAAAGGCGAATGACACAGTGGGAGAAAATCGTTGCTCAACCGTCCCTACGGGACTAGACGCGTCTTTTTTCTTTTTTCCAGGCACTTCGTGCCAGGCTACCCTCGTTTTAATCCCTCCGGGATAAATGCGTCACGGCACCTCCCCTGCCGCTGCGATAAGTTAACTCTTATGGGGGCTACAAAGGAAACCGGGAGCGCTGAGTGACATGGAGATCACGGACGGTTTTATTAAAAACTCGTGCAGTTCGCTCGGCCCTCATCATCTCCCCAGTTTCCATCCAGGCAAGATCGTGCCGCTTTATAGTTTAGTTTCCTGAGCGGCATCGACATCGAGCATCGAGGTACCCTAGGGGGCGGACAGGGCACTCCCTGACCAGCATTGAGGGATCAGCTTGCGAACTCAGGCGCTAATTAAGCTCCCGTCCCTGACAAAACCACTTTATGGTTTCCCAATTTTAATGACAGGAGGAGCCGGCTTCATTGGCTCCCATTTAGTTGAAAGCGCCGTCATGACACTTATCCCGGCGAAAGTTATTGCTGTCAGGAAGGAAGCTAAGAAACATCGCACAGTCGTACGGATCGTACTGCCTGAATATCGAGGTTCATTCGACACCCTGAAGTTCGGGAAAAACAAACCGCTTATGGGTTTCTGTCACGAGGGCCAATTAGATCTCATTTATTACCGAGATCCTGGACTTAAGGAAGGACAGTCGTTTCCCCTGTGGACGATTCAGTAACCAGGCGTCGTTTCCGGAGTCGCACTACCGCGAATCTTCAGAGGTGGGTCAACCCCAACTGATTCGTCAAATGATTGGCATTTCCTGAGTGGAACGATCGGCGCTGCCGCCAACCATTTGAACTGCCTTGCAGTTCTGGATCTTCCACACTGGGCGCATCTGCTGCACCATAGAGGGCAAGTAATCTCTCCAATCCGAAACTCCGATAACTTCCCCGGACCGGACGGTTGTTTCCAAAAAATGCGACGCCGTGGCCCTATCGCGGCAAGGATAGCCTCTTCCGAATCTCGCGAAGACTCTGCAATAAGAACCTGGCGAAGGCCAAATTATCTTTCCAGTAATTCCTCCAGATCCAGAAAAGAAAACTGTTTGACAGAGTCGTGTAGAAGCCTAACCTGCCCTAGGTAACAAAACCTGTATAAATATACGCTTTCCCCCATGTTAACCGAATCCGACCTTCAGCGGAAGTCCGTCCAATACCGCAAAGAACTGCTGCGGCTCATCAAAGGGTGTGGATCCGGTCACACCGGCGGCGATCTCTCCTGCCTGGACATTCTCAATGTGCTTTACAACCGCATTCTGCGGGTCAGCCCGGAGACGTGTAAGAGTCCGGACCGCGACTACTACATCCAGAGCAAGGGCCACTGCGCTGAGGCGCTCTTTGTCGTGTTAGCCGACAAAGGTTTTTTCCCGAAGAAAGACCTGGAAACCTTGAACCGGTACGGCTCGCATTACATTGGCCATCCCACGCGCGGTGTTAACGGGGTGGAACAGAACACTGGAGCGCTCGGTCACGGATTGGCGGTGGCGGGGGGCATCGCCTTGGCAGGAAAAATGGACCGCAAGGATTATCGGGTTTTTACGCTTTTGGGCGACGGCGAGCTAGCCGAGGGATCCAATTGGGAAGCCGCGATGATGGCGGCCCATTACCGGTTGGATAACCTGGTAGCCATCGTTGACCGCAACGGATTGCAGATTACCGGCTCCACCGAGGATGTCTGTCAATTGGCCCCCTTGGACGAGAAGTTTGAAGCCTTCGGTTTTGCGGTTCAACGCTGCAATGGCAACGACGTGGGGGAGTTGGTCCGCGCCTTAGATACAGTACCCTTCCGACCGGGCAAGCCAAGCTTGGTGTTGGCCAAAACCCGCAAAGGCAAAGGAATCAGCTTCATGGAGAACGTGGCCAAGTGGCATCATGGCGTACCCAACGACGACGAATTTAGCCGAGCGATGGCTGAACTGGAGGCGGCGGAAGCCGCATTGGCCTAATGGAAATTGCAAAAGCTAACTTAGAGGTTTTCGCGGCCACACTCTTGGAACTGGCGCGCCAGGATTCTGACCTTTTGGTGGTCACCAGCGATTCGCGAGGGTCAGCCAAACTGGCTTCCTTCGCTAAAGCTGCGCCCGGTCAAATCGTGGAGGTCGGCATTGCCGAGCAAAACCTGGTCGGTGTGGCGGCCGGACTGGCGGCGGCCGGCAAAAATGTCTTTGCCGTCTCCCCTGCGTGTTTTCTGACGGCTCGCTCGCTGGAGCAGATCAAAAACGACCTATGCTACTCAGACCGGCCGGTTACGGCCGTAGGCATTAGCTCCGGTGTCAGCTACGGAGCGCTCGGCACGACACACCATTCCTTACACGATTACGCCGTGCTGCGCGCAATTCACAACATTGTCATTGTGGCTCCGGCCGATAATTTCGAGACCCGTGAAGCGGTGCAAGCAGCCGCCCGATCAACCAAGCCGGTTTACTTACGCTTTGGTAAGAAACCAATGCCGCATTTGCCCCGGGTAGATTCGGGCTTTGAACTAGGCAAGGCCTCATTGATCCGTGAAGGCATAGATTTAACCTTTCTAGCCTGTGGCGAAACGGTGGCACCGGCTTACGAGGCGGCAGAATTGCTGGCCAGGGAAGGCATCCACTGCCGGGTGCTGAGCGTGCACACGATTAAACCGCTGGACCAAGCGGCGATCTGGCAAGCGGCTACTGAAACAGGCCGCTTAATCACGGTCGAGGAACACAGTGTGAACGGGGGCTTAGGCGAAGCCTGCGCTAGCTTGCTGCTCCAGGAAGGCATCCCGTGCCGATTCAAAATCGTGGGTTTTCCAGACGATCACACCGTGACTGGAAACCAGGAGGAAATCTTCCGCCATTATGGTATCGACGGCACGAGGCTCGCGATGACGGCTCGCCAATTGTCGGAAAAGCAGTAAGAACACGCTCCTAGGTTCCCTCTTTTAATATCCGAAATTTATTTTACCGCCAAAACTTGAGGGTCGCATTTCTCGTCGCTAACCAACCATACCAGATTCATTAACCACCCCCCCAATCATGAAAATCCGATTACTTCAGTTCCTGTCTTCAGCAGGAGTACTAGTCGCCATGGCGTGCTCCGTTCCGGTCGGGACGGCGCAAGAGTCCGCCAAACCTCCGGTGCCTACCGGTAACGTAACTTTCTCGTTATGGGGCATTGCTTCCCAACCGTGGCAAATCATGATCGATGATTTTCAGAAGACCTACCCCAATCTCAAAGTCAAATGGACCAAATACAGTACTGACGAGATGAAACAGGCGGTCCGCGTCGCCTCTGCGGCCGGCAAAATGTCAGACACCTGGTTCAACTGGGGGGGCAGTCTGGCTGCCCCTTACGACGAGGGAGGGCATGCCCTCGAAATGACTCCGCAATTGATGGCCCAGTATGGCGTAGACAAAAATATCGTGCCTGCGGCGATGGAGTTGGCGCGCAACAAAGGCAAGCTCTACGGAATTCCCGTCTGGGTGCGTCCGATGACGATCTTTTATAAAAAGAGCCTTTTCGATAAAGTCGGTCTGACCGCGCCGAAGACCTTCGATGAACTGGAGAAAGTTTGCGAGACGCTTAAATCCAAAGGGATCATTCCCGTCGCGTGCGGAGGAAAGTTCAGCTGGATGACGATGCGAACGACAGACTTCTTCGTTGAACACTTCGCGGGCCCGGCCATGCACGACAAGCTTTTCTCTCTTGAGGCGTCTTATAGCTCGCCGGAGGTCATTAAAGCATTTTCCAAACTCAAGGAATGGGTGACCAAAGACTACTTTAATGATGGTTTCATTTCTCTTGATCCCGCCCAAGCGTTGCCACTGCTCCAGCAGGACAAAGCAGCAATGATCTTTCAAGGACCGTGGATCGAGGATCAGAACATCATCGCATCACATGAAGACCCCAACAATTACGTGCCAATCATCGCTCCCAGCGATCAGAAACCGGTGCGGGTTTCCGGTTTTCAGGAGCAGCTGCAATTTTGGGCCAAGGCAAAGCCCGATCAACAGAAGGCTGCGCTTTTATTTGCTTCGTTTGTAACGACGCCAGAGGTAGCCAAGCGACACATCGCAGATTTTGGTGCGCCAAGCGCTGTCGTTGGGGTTCTGCCGCCGGAAAACCGCCCAATCACAACCACCATGGCTAATTGGCTGCAAGGAGAGGTGCAGCTCTACCTTCCAACCGATCAGGCATTGCCGCAGGAACTCGTGAATGCCTTCTTCCAGGCGCAAGATTCGCTCGTGCTGGGCACGCTAACACCGGAGGCAGCATGCGCTCAGATCCAAAAAGCTGTCGACCAATACAAAGCTCAACATAAGTGAAGAGCTAACCCACGCACCTCTTACTTCCGGGACCACACTTAATCAAAGGGTGGTCCTCGCCAGGACGTCTCGATTCAAGGCGTTAATCCCCTCTCTTCGTAAACTCTTAATTACAAAAAATGGCCTCCGAAAACACTGCAGTTCTCGCGCCGCGAACTTTAAAATCCGCGAAAACAAGTTATGACTCCTTGCGCTTCCTTCCCTGGCTATTTCTCGCGCCGTCGCTTGTAATCTACAGCATCGTCGTTGTTTATCCGATGGTCTACTCGGCGTACCTGAGTCTCTTTCGCTGGGACGGAGTTTCACCAACTAAGGTCTACGTCGGGCTTGATAATTATGGCATCCTGTTCACCCAGAATGACGTATTTTGGATCGCACTCAGAAACAACGCTATCTGGCTTGTCGCGGCTTTGCTGTTACCAACAAGCATTGGTCTTGGATTAGCCATCCTCTTGAATGCAAGATTTCGTGGCAGTCATATTTTCCGAAGCGTCTTCTACTTTCCCTCGGTCTTGTCCTTGGCGGTGGTCGGATTGATCTGGACCTGGATTTATCACCCCGATCTTGGGCTTCTCAATCAGGTGCTTCGTGCAGTTGGCTTAAAAGCCTTGGCGCGCAATTGGTTATCGGATCCCAACATTGCCCTTTACCCTGTTATCATCGCCGCTACGTGGAATGCAGTCGGATTGCCGATGTTGCTCTATTTGGCCGGACTTCAAACCATTCCAGAGGAGTTGCATGAAGCGGCCAAAGTCGAAGGCGCAAATCCGATTCAACGTTTTGTTTACATAACTTTTCCCATGCTCCGTGAAACCACTTTGGTCGTGCTGGCGATAATGGCCATCAATGCGCTCAAAGCTTATGACATCATTTATGCGATGACTAATGGCGGACCGGCTAACAAGACGCAACTGCTCAGTACCTGGATGTATTTTCTAACTTACAACTACAACCAAGTGGGCCTGGGCACGGCAATTGCCGTCGTTCTTTTCTCGCTGACGTTGATTTTCGCCATCCCTTACATCCGCTTCATGACACGAAAAACATGAGTCAATCACTTTCACAAAACCCTTTTCTTTCAGGCAAATCAAAGGTTGGCTTATTTTATGTCGTGCTGATTGTGGCGACCCTTTTTTGGCTTACCCCGGTCATCACGCTGGTTCTTACGGCCTTGAAAGACGCGGGTGATTTTGCCGTGAATGGAGCCTTTTCGCTCCCCAAGGCCATCCGATGGGCGAACTTCAGCGAAGCCTGGGAAACCGGGGTGAAAAACTACTTTTGGAACAGCGTGATTGTTACAGGCTTTAAGGTTCCTATCGGAATTGTTCTCGAGTCGATGGCCGCGTTTGCCTTGACTCACATGCATTTCAAATGGGCAGACCGGATTTTCACTTATATTCTCATCGGTCTGATCGTGCCGATGCAGATGACGCTGGTGCCACTGACGTTGTTAATGAACGCGCTCAACCTCATCGACACGTTAACGGGTTTGACCATTCTCTATATCGGATTTGGGGTCCCATTCGGGGTGTTAGTCATGAGGGGCTTTTTCCGCACGGTTCCGGTGGCCATTATCGAGGCGGCGCGAATCGACGGTTGTTCCTGGTTTCGCATCTTTTACCGCATCGCCTTGCCCTTGTCGCTGCCGGCAGTCGTTTCTCTTTGCATTCTCGACGGTGTCGCTACCTGGAACGAGTTTATCTTGGCTCAGATCTTTTTGCGCTCGGATGAATTGCGAACTTTGCCGCTAGGGCTCGTTCAGTTCAGCACGCAGTTTTCCACGCAGTACGACCAACTTGCCGCCGCGGTCTTAATTTCTGTCGTGCCGATCGTGCTGGTGTTCCTGTTCTTCCAACGCTATTTCGTCGCCGGAATGGGCGGGGCGGTTAAATAAGAAAAGGCGAACTTCTGATATCGCAAAGTATGGACCCACTCTTTGTTCCAGAACCGTCGAATAGAGTGCGAGTAATTATCAACACCGACGCCAAGAATGAGGCTGACGATCAATACGCGATTGTGCACGCGATTCTAACGCCGCTATTTGAACTTCATGGCATTATTCCCGCGCATTTCGGAGATCGCCGGGGTCCGGGAAGCTTGCAGGCCAGTCACGACGAGGTTTTGAAGTTGCTCGATTTGATGGATTTTAAAGGTCGCATTCCGGTTCATCCTGGCGCTGCTACGATGCTTCCAGATGAAAAAACTCCCCTTCCCTCAGAAGGATCCGCGCTCATCCTTAAGGAGGCTTTAAAGGACGATCCCCGTCCGCTCCATGTTGCGTTCCTGGGGCCGCTGACGGACATGGCTTCAGCGCTATTGGAAAATCCCGCAATTGCCGAGCGCAACGTACGGGTCGTTTGGATTGGCGGCGAAGACTGGCCCGTAGGCGGCTGGGAATACAATCTCGGGAACGATGTAACTGCGGCTAACGTGGTGTTTCGCTCAAAGGTCGAGTTGTGGCAGATCCCCAGCACGATCTACAAAAGAATGGCGGTCAGCTATGCGGAACTTGTCGAGAAAGTTTACGACAAGGGACCGTTAGGCAAATACCTGGTGGAACAGCTTGTGGAATGGAATACCCACCATCATAGTCATGGCCCGATCGAACACCGCTCGCTTGGAGATTCCCCGGCCATAGGGGTGATGATGTACCCGGATTGCGGTTGGTCTCGATGGCGCCCTGCGCCTGAGTTCAACCCGGAAATGAACTACGTCCACACCGGTAAAAATCGCCCCATTCGCTTTTACCATGCGATTGATCAAAGGTTCATTTTGGAAGATTTCTTCGCAAAGCTTGCAAGGTGGTACCGCAAAGCTTCGTGAGGTTTCAACCGCTGCTCGGATGTTTTTCCTCCAGTTACGACTCTGAGCAGTTCAACAAGCACCGTACGTGAGCGCCTGCAGGACTTTTTGCTTCCTTTTGCGCTGAGGCGGGCTTAATAAAAGCTCTTTTTGGGTATTTACTGCCGCCATAGATCAGGATCACCGTTCGGCAACGCCCGGCCGCGCTGGGTTTGAGGCGACGCGTTGGAGCGTCGTAATCATACGCGGCTACGACGTGATCGATGTGAGTCGACAACGGCATCCCGTCTGACCATCGCTTGAGCGCGTCTTCTGGTATCAGCATCTCTTCCAGACCGGACGCGACAAAGTGAAGAACAGTCAAACTTGGCTGGAAGCCGAGCTCATCGCGCTCCAGCCGCGCGTCCTCGTCGCTCTCGGCAGCACCGCCGCGGAGACCTTGATCGGCACCGGCGTCCGTGTGCTGCGCGACCGCAGGCAAATCTTGAAGGG
>JAFAKL010000123.1 GCA_019235445.1 Verrucomicrobiota bacterium
GCCACGGTCACCTCGAACAACAAGCAAGCCGGCACCAAAGACGGCGCCTTCGTAGCCGATCGGCTTAAAGGCAAGGGGCAAATCGTAGTCGTTAACGGGCCCCCAGTCACGGCGGTCACCGATCGGGTGGAAGGCTTTGTGGAAGAAATCAAAAAACATCCCGACTTAAAAATCATTTCCCAGGACCAAAACGCAGGCGGCAGCCGCGATGGGGGTCTGCGCGTTATGAGCGACCTGTTGACAGCTCTTCCGAAAATCGATGCAGTCTTCGCCATCAATGATCCAACCGCCATTGGTTGTGACTTGGCGGCGAAACAAGCCCAGCGAAAAGACTTCTTTATTGTGGGCGTTGACGGCTCGCCAGACATCGTGCCTTTCTTGAAAGATTCCGGAAGCTTAATCGCGGCGACGGCTGCTCAGGATCCATACCTGATGGCCGAGGAGGCCGTAAAAATCGGTTACAACATCATGCAGGGTAAAACGCCCAAGGAGCCGCTAACTCTTATTCCGGTAGGTCTGATCACTAAAGAAAATGTTGATCGATACGCGGGCTGGACCAAGTAAGGGAAGCGGCCAGTTTTGATCGCGACAAGACACCTGCGATTTTGCTGACAGGACAATAGTACTAGTACTCCGCCTTGAGATTGGCTCTAAATTCCGGGATCAGCTCTTGAGGCAGCAAAGGCGGTCGCTCCGTCATGCGAAGCGACGATGGCGTCCAGGCGGCAAGCCGTTTCCAAAACAATTTGCCGGTCGGCTCCCCCGGGTCAATCCAACGATCAGCCCGGCCATGAAGGCATCTCGACTACTCGTGTTCGAGAGGTCGGTCGATCCCAAGGGGGTGGACCAGGACCTCGTGTTCATCTACGAACCGGACGGCGGCATCTCTTGAGCCCTTCGTCCTCTTAGCGCCGGAGTTCGCGGCACACGCTCGACAATTCACACCCGAGATAAGCTAGCGGTCACGTAGTTGATAAAGAAGCTGAAAATGCCCGCTTGGGATTAGATACCGTGCTCCGCTGGGAGACGTCCGGACTTGACGGCGCGCTGGAGGGCCTGGTGGTCCGCTTCCGTCTGGTCTGCATAGCCACACGCGAAACGCGCGAATGCCCGGTCGGCGCGATCGCCTTTGCCAAGATAGCCGGACAGCATCGTGGCACCGGTTGAGCGGGCATGGCCTTTCGCAAGCAGGGCGCCGCAGATCCGGCCATAGTCCATGAGCGCGGAGCCGTTCATGCCTTCCACGGTGATTGCGCCCTTCATGTCTCGGAATTGGCGGACATAATAGTCGCAGTTGTCCACCGTCGTCCAACCCAGCAGCGGATCGCTCACGGTCTGCAATGTCTGCTGGTACTCCACCACTCGCTGACCCTGATGGGCATGCCATGCGGTATCACCGTGCACGAAGTGGGCCACACAGGATCGCCTGGCCTGCTTCAACTGGAGGAAAATCATATCCAGCGCGTTATTGCCCTGCAGCAGCACAACGAACGCTCGCAGGCCCACACTGCCAACGCCGACCACTTTGTGTGCCACGTCCAGCGCTACGTACGAGCTGAGCACTCGGCGCCAGTGCGGCGGAAGAGTTTTCAAATACGCCTGGAGTCCGTCTATGATACGCTCCCTTTCCTCTTCGGAGACGTGCGTCACGACGGGAGGTTGGTCCACGATGTGGCGCACGCCATCGCGTTCTCGGGTAAGCTTTGGTAAGGCCCGATCAGTTGTTCGCAGGCGCGCCAGATTCGCCGATCGCTCGATCTCCGCTCGCAGGGACCAGTCCGCCATCTCCTGCCGCATCCGATCGATGTCCATCCGGTCGAATGAACGAGCTAGGAGCGGCCGCCCGGCGAGCCCAGCCATCTGTCGGCGATACGCCCCCGCACACCAGAGCGCGGCATCTTCGCAGGTCGCTTCGGCGAGGCCGTTGTGCCGGCCGGCCACCCAGATGCTCGTGACCAACCGCCGCAGGTCCCACTCCCACGGCCCTGGGTGTGCCTCGTCGAAGTCATTGAGGTCGAATACCAGGTCGCGCTCCGGTGAGGCGTAGAAGCCGAAATTGCCGAGGTGTGCGTCGCCACAAATCACAGGCTCCAGTCCGGTTTTGGGCAGGCTCGAAAAGTCCTCTGCCATCAGAGAGGCTGCACCGCGGAGAAAGGCGTAAGGTGAGGCCACCATTCGGCCGATCCGCACCGGGATGAGGTGGTCCAGGCGTCCGGCGTGAGCTTCCTCGATGAGATCGATCGGATCAGGCCGGTCTTTTTCAGGCCGCCAAAGCCCCAAATCGTCGCGTTTCACGCGTTGTCGCAGCGCACGACCGGCCGCCTTTCGCTCTTTATTCGTCGGAAGCGCAGTACGGAGTTCGTCCGGCATCTTTCCACCTTTTGTAACGCCTGTAAGCTCTTGCGGTCCGTATGGTCATTGCAAGATGAACTCGATAGTTTAACATTACCCGCTCGACAGATTTTTCAAGCCGATCCAGGACAGCCCATTCGACATTCTCCCACAGCGAATTACAAAAAAGTCTGGAAAGAATAAAGTTCCCAGGCCAAACCAAGGCAAGATCAGCTCCTGGAAGGCCGATTGACGCCCACGGGTGAACCGGGCCTGATTAGCGGGCTAAAAGGATAGCGTCGGTTTGACCAGGAAGTAGAAGAGTAACGCTACCACACATTCGGCGACTCCGAGACCGGCGACCATAGCGAAGTAGAGTCCGCGTCGAGTCATAAATCTTTGTAGATACAGCGGCCGAGCCAAAAGGACGACGAGCGCAGGAGCGATCCATTGGAGCCAGGCCAACACAGGGGGCAGGTCGGCGGAAATCGTACAGTTAAGCAACAGCAGAAAGTGGAAAAGCAATGTAATTTCTACATAGCCGCGCCCCAGCGCTGAGGAACGTTGAGAGAGATAGGTGGCAGCGACCGCAACCCCGCCTGCGATTGCAAGCTCGGCCAGCATTGCTGACCCGGCAAAAAACAACATCACTGCGGAAACGAAAAGCGGGA